>JAKOOG010000182.1 GCA_022701545.1 Weeksellaceae bacterium
TTTCATTAATCTTCCGTAATTGAGAGATCTTTTAAAGATCGAATTTCAGGGTTATGAACCATCTTCACCGATTGCCTAACGTTTGTTTGTATATATTTTCCGTATTAGCGATAAATTCGTAATTTGCAACCATAAATATAAAAGTAAAAATAGAATATGTCAACACTTACATTTGCCGAAAAGATTGCTCAGGCAGAGAATTTTTTGCCGATCAACGGTACCGATTATATTGAGTTTTATGTAGGGAATGCCAAGCAGGCGGCGCATTATTACAAGACTGCTTTCGGGTTTCAGTCTGTAGCGTATGCAGGTCCTGAAACAGGCGTGAGAGACCGTGCATCTTATGTTCTTCAGCAGGGAAAAATAAGATTGGTGCTTACCACCGGGCTGAAATCGGATTCCCCGATCAACGAACACGTAAAAAAACACGGTGACGGTGTAAAAATCCTGGCACTTTGGGTAGATGATGCTTATTCAGCTTTTGAAGAAACCACCAAAAGAGGCGGAAAACCTTATTTAGAGCCGGTTACCTTAACGGATGAGCACGGTGAAGTAAGAATGTCCGGAATTTATACCTATGGTGAAACGGTACACATGTTCATCGAGCGAAAAAATTATAACGGTGCTTTTATGCCGGGTTATGAAAAATGGGAAAGCGCTTACCAGCCTAAAGAAGCCGGGCTTTTGTATGTTGACCACTGCGTAGGAAACGTAGACTGGGACCGGATGGTTCCTACCGTTGAATGGTACGAGAAAGTAATGGGATTTGTAAACATCCTTTCTTTCGACGACAAGCAGATCAATACCGAATATTCAGCACTGATGTCCAAGGTAATGTCCAACGGAAATGGATTTGCCAAATTCCCGATCAACGAGCCGGCCGAAGGTAAAAAGAAATCTCAGGTGGAAGAATACCTTGATTTCTATGAAGGTGAGGGCGTACAGCACATCGCCGTGGCCACAAAAGACATCATCCATACCGTAACCGAACTGAAAAAACGGGGCGTGGAATTCCTTTCTGCTCCACCGGAAGCCTATTACAGTATGGTTCCTGAAAGAGTGGGACATATCGATGAAGATCTCAAAAAACTGCAGGATCTTGGAATCCTGATCGATCATGATGAAGAAGGATACCTGTTGCAGATCTTCACAAAGCCGGTAGAAGACCGTCCTACCCTGTTCTTCGAGATTATCGAGAGACACGGGGCACAGAGCTTCGGGGCAGGAAACTTCAAAGCTTTATTTGAAGCTCTGGAAAGAGAGCAGGAAAAGAGAGGAAATCTTTAATTTTAATAATCATACAGAGTTTTGTCAGGGTTTAGAATCCTGGCAAAACTTTTTTATACAACCATACACATATGAGAAAATTATTTATCAGTATGGCTTTTTTTGCAGCCACAGCCGGCATGAAAGCCCAATACAGTTCTATTGACCGTATCATCAAGCGTCTTGAAGAAAGGAAAGGCATCAACCAGAACCTGGAAGATGTAAACATCGACAACAAAAAGTTTGTTTTCGTAAAGGATGAAGCCGACCATACCGAACGGGATTTTATCGTCATCAAAGGAAACAAGGTTACGTATGTGGAAGTTTTTGATGATAAAGCAAACGGGGAAAGCAGTTCCAACGTATTTTCAGGCGACGTCGTGAGAAGCAAAAAAAACATTATTTCGCTGCGGGCCGATATGCTGGAAAATAAAAAAGTTCCGGTGCCTGTAGCCAAAACTTTACTCCTTACCCGTCAGGACAACATCCTTTACCTGATCGACATCAATACCCGCGACCGATGGATCGATGAGGAATCTTTCTCAAAAGTCAAATCTGAAAAATAACAGTTATCTATTCACTTGAGTTATCATCTTATCAGGAAGTTTTTTCGAAATCTTATTTCCGGTATTCTTAATGAAAACACAACTGTCTTAAATATTTCACAAACCACAATAGCTGTCCTGCATTTACGGCAGAAATTGTGTAATTTGTGTTATCATCTAATCAAAACACCTATAGTAAATCAAATTAAAATTATAAGCTTATGAAATCATTTGTAGAATACGCAGCAGATTCAGATTTTTCCATACACAACATTCCTTTCGGGGTAGCCGTGTTCAACAAAGAATTTATCGCCTGCTGTACCAGAATCGGGGATCAGGTAATCGACCTGGCCACTTTATACGACCTTGCTTATTTTGAAGACGTCGAGGGTCTTGAGGATAACATCTTTGAAGCTTATACTTTAAATGAATTTATCGAACTCGGAAAACCTGTAACCAATGCGGTACGGAAAAAAATTCAGGAATTACTCCAGGAAGGTTCCATCCTGTCGAAAGATGAAAAGACCATTGAAGATGCCTTTTATGATCTGGACCAGGTGAAAATGATGATGCCGGTGCACATTCCGAACTACACGGATTTTTACAGCAGCATCGAGCATGCCACCAATGTCGGTAAAATGTTCAGGGATCCGGCAAACGCTTTACTACCCAACTGGAAACACCTGCCGGTAGGTTATCACGGAAGAGCTTCTTCCATTGTGGTTTCCGGTACGGAAATCAACCGCCCGAAAGGCCAGATGAAGCCTGCCGATGCCGATCAGCCGGTCTTCGGACCTTGCCAGCAGCTGGATTTCGAGTTGGAGATGGCTTTCATCATCAGTAAAAATACAGAAATGGGAGAAAGCATCCCTACCCAGGAGGCGGAAGATGCGATCTTTGGGATGGTGGTTTTCAACGACTGGTCTGCAAGGGACATCCAGTCGTGGGAATATGTTCCGCTCGGACCGTTTTTAGCTAAAAATTTCGGTTCTTCGGTTTCTCCGTGGGTGGTTACCCTCGAAGCGCTGGAGCCTTTCAGAACCGCTTCGCCACAACAGGACCCTGAAGTATTGGACTACCTGAAATTTGAAGGTGATAAAAATTACGACATCAACCTTGAAGTCTATATCCAGCCTGAAAACGGTGATCATAACCTGATCTCCGAAAGCAACTACAAACATATGTACTGGAACATGACCCAGCAGCTTGCCCATCATACGGTAAACGGCTGTAATGTGGAAGTTGGTGATATGTATGCCAGCGGGACCATTTCCGGAAGCGACCCGAAATCGTTCGGATCCATGCTGGAACTTACCTGGAGAGGCCAGAACCCGATCCAGCTGAGCAACGGGGAAGAAAGAAAATTCATCAACGACAACGATACCGTTACCATGAAAGCCTGGGCTGAAAAAGACGGGGTAAGAGTGGGCTTTGGTGAAGTTTCCGGTAAAATTATTCCTGCAAAATAATTTAACCACAAAAGTCACAAAAGATTTGCTTTGAATGATGAAATAATTCATGTATAAAAGTTCTTAAAAGCTATTGAAAATCTTTGATTTTCTTGAATATAGAATATTCTTTGTAATCTTTTGTGACTTGTAGTTCGAAAATATTTTATTACTAAAAAAGTCAATAGTGTATTTTAAATTGTAAATTCTATGATTACGCAGTCATATCTTACTGACCTGACCTATAAAATTAACGGCGCCTGTATAGAAGTACATAAGATTTTGGGTGCAGGTCTTTTAGAAAGTGTATATCATAAATGTCTTGAGGAAGAATTCAGATTAAGGAATATCAGTTTTGAATCTGAATTTAAAGTTCCTGTCATCTATAAAGAAAAAGAAATTGCATGCGATTTTTTTTGTGATTTTTTAGTGGAAGATTTAATTGTTATCGAAATAAAAGCGGTATCGGAACTAAACGAAATTCACCGTGCCCAGATTTTAAATTATATTAATTTAATGAAAAAACCAAAAGGAATATTAGTAAATTTTAATGTGAAAAATTTGTATCACCAAGGTCAGGAAACCTTTGTGAATAAATATTACGATTTGCTTTTTTGATCTTTAAAACAGTAAGCTTATTCACTTTGAAAAAACTTTTGTGACTTTTGTGGTTTAAAAAAATATGAAAACACTACTCCCATCCGAAATAACTTCCGTACAGCTGCAGACGGTAATGCAGACGGCTATTTCACCACGCCCGATTGCTTTGGCTTCCACCGTTGACAAAGACGGAAACAGCAATC
>JAKOOG010000196.1 GCA_022701545.1 Weeksellaceae bacterium
TCAAAACTAAACTGCAGATTCAGGTACAAAGCCTGGAACGGAACGGCATACGTAGAAAAATCTGCCGTTACAGTAAATGAAATTCAACTATAAAATTAAAATTAAAAATGAGTTTTTTCAAATATCATAATTATACAGATATTTCCGGTGCAAAGGTTAATTTTACCTTTCATCAGAATGGAAATATATTTAACGTAGGCGGTGAAAGTCGTTCCGGATTAATCACGGTACTCGGTGAAAACGGGAATCTGGTATGGAACAAAATCTACAGTTTCAGAGACCGGACGATTACGTTCACCAGGATCATGTCTTATCAGAGCGATTTTATGCTCATAGGATTTGAAAATGGTACAATCCCGTTCCTGATGAGGATTTCCGCCGATGGAGAAGTAAAATGGTACAAAAGTTTCCCTGACGCATCAGTCAGGGGGCGTTTGTACACCGCAAAATATGATGACTTTACATTTATCGTATATTACGATTCCAGACAATCCAAATCTTTTATGATGGCTGTGAACGGAGTGGGTACCGTATTGGTAAAAAAGGAAATTGTTCCTGAGGTAACCGGTACCTTTGAAGTGTCAGGGGCTGCCATATACGGAAAGACACTGGCGATCTGCGGAAATCATAACCGACGGGGTCAGACGGTAGGTGCTACGATTTATACGGATCTTAATCTGAATATTTCCGATTCGAAATATGTTTATTCACCCGACGGAAGCACCGCGATATTGCTGGACGGCATTTATTACGCCAACAATAAACTGCTTGTTTCCGGAGCATGGAACGGAAAACCAGCCCTGATGTTTCCTAATGAGAGTTATGGATATTCCTATCAGGAAAATACAGGGAAAAGTCCAAAATATGTTTTCGGATCACAATACTTTTTGATTTTTAATAGTGAGAATGAAATTGTAAAATCGGATTACAACTTTGTACATCAGGCGATAAAAAAGATGGATGTTTCCTCGCTTTCTATTGATCAGATGATTAATGACCAGGCGGTGATTCACGGAGCTGCAAATGAAAAACAATTCTCAGGATTTTTCGACACTCAATTCGATAATTGTAAAACTTCTTATTTGCCGGTTTGGAGACCAAACGCTTTCGAGCAGATGTTTCAAACGGCTGGTTTCAATGCTGTAAATACGGCTTATAAAGAGTTTGCGACAAAATCCTCTTATGCTGATTTGGCATACAGCAATGAAGATGTTTGCGAAACGGGCGGTTCGGCTATTACTTTTGACGACTTTTCCGGTCTGCAGACTCCCGGATTTTATTTACAGGCTGCCGGATCTGCCGGAGCAGACAGTACGAAAGGGATCCATCTGAGATGGAGTTTCGGAGGAAAGCTGGGAGAAAACCATCTGCCTAAAGGCAATGCTGCTTCTACTTCCTACAATTTCAATAAGCCGGAAGATTTCGTTAAAATATACAGAACGCCCTACGTAAAATCCGTCTTTTCATTAGATTTCTCGGTGGCTCCGCAGCTGATAGATGATAATCAGAAAATGTGGGTGTATAAGTTTAACAACAATACAAGACTGATCTACGTTTATTTTAAAAATAAGAATGTATATACTCAGGTAAGACAGTCTTTTAACCCCCTTACCAATCCTCTGCAGTTTATAGAAAAATATGGCAATGAGCTGATTGAAGTGCAGTGTAAGACTGATCTGTTTTTTGCGGCTTCTTTAAAGGTGAATAACGTGCAGTCTTATTCAGGCCTGCAGTTGGAAGCCTTGTCGGTAGCGGAGAATACTTCTGTGACCCAGCAGAACCTTACTTACAGAAAAGAGTTGCACAGCAATGAAGTAAGCACCAATTATTTCAATTCGGAAAACGGTAAGACCTTACGCTTTAAAGCCAACAACTGCCTTGTGTCGATAATTGATTTTGAATTTTATTCGGATTTTATCATCAGCCGCAATCAGGCACAGGCATGGAAATTACTGGGGGAATTCGCTTTAACGACAGATAATTCCGAAGCGTTTACCCGACTGGATCCTCTTCCGGATTCCAACCCTGTACACGGAGCTTGGCTGCGGTACAATGACGGTGCTTTTGTGAATACTAAAAATTATAAGGACAAATGGGAACATACTTCCCAGGGACCTTTAGACAGAGATATAAGGACTGTAGTGAATAAATATATCAGCCTGAGCGATGCACAGCTAAATCCTAAGGCCAATGAAACCCTTAATCTGAATTTCGGTGCCGCACAGAGTGATCCGTCAGTTACCATTACCACAGATCCTGTACAGGATGGTCAGACAGAAGTATCCAACCTTGATATTTTAAATATTGCCGCATTAGATTACCATGTGGCAAGGATGCTGGGGCTGGGGCATTTGGATATCAACAATGATGTGTTGAATGATGAATTTATCTATATTGCAGAATACCGTACCAATACGAATTTGGATATCAATTCGCCGGATAAAAACTATCAGTTATTATCTATGTCGCTGCCGGTATCAACGCAGATCGAAAGATTATCGCTTCCGGTAGATCTCCTGAAGATTTCCAAAGGGATGGAAGGAAATAACCCGAACTCCGCAGGGCTTTATAACAGTGAGGGATATTCGCCTGACGGAAAATACCGGTATATCAGTCTCTACAACATTCAGATTCCGGACTTTCAGGTAAATCCTACATTCTTTGAATCAAGCCAGAGATTTGATGCTTCCAGATTTACCAATCCGGTTTATGCAGGTCTTGAGCACAGACTCGTAAAACCTGGAGAGGTGGATTCATATATCTGGGCTAAACCTGAACTCTGTCATGATACTCAATATCTTAATACAGATGGCTCTTTAGAAACATTGCCGATTCAGATTCCTTCCACCTATGCACCGCTGTATATGCACAGGCAGGATAAAAGCGGAACGTATTTCTATAAAGGATATGGGATCAACTGGTTCTCAAGAGCACAGTACGGAGAAAAAGAATTATCTATTGAGACGGATATCAAACCGGCCAACAGGCTTTTGCCGCCTTCCGGAACCAACGTGT
>JAKOOG010000205.1 GCA_022701545.1 Weeksellaceae bacterium
GTGCCCGGTACACGCCCTGGATCCCCGCACTGTTGTACATTCCGTTGATTTCCGCTTTCAGTCCGGTTTCCTTATCAATGGAAAACGACTGGTTCAGCGATCCGGAAAAGGAGACCATATGATTGTCATAGCTTCCTGAAAGGTAATCGGATTTTTCGCGCTGGCGGTACCCGTCAGCTATGATATTCACCTCCCACCACGGAGCCAGCTTGATCTGTCCCGAAAAGCGGAGGCCGGCCATGGCGCTGAGCCCGAGGTTGGCCTGGGTGCCGTAATACCGTTGGGTCTCATTATCCTGGACGTCGATATTGGTGAACACATCGCGGGTCGAAGTATAATAGGCCGTAAGGTTGTATTTCTGTTTATAGGTGTAGCCGGCTTCCACACTGTGGACGAAGGCGGGCTGCAGGGCCGGGTTCCCGACATACACACTGTACGGCGAAGAGAAACGTTTGGCCGGATTCAGGCGGTTGTATTCCGGGCGTTCGATGCGGTAGGCATAATTCAGCAGGAACTCGTGGCTGTCATTGGGCTTGTACTGAAGGAAGAGCGTCGGGAACAGCTTGAAATAATTTCTTTCGTTGAGCTGGTTCAGGGTCTGCTGGAATCCGCTGGTCCGGGTATATTCGCCGCGCAGTCCGCCCTGGAAACTCCAGGATCCGAAGCTGCCCGAAACGCTGGCATAAGCTGAAGCTACATTTTCGCGGTAGGTAAAATGGTTTCGGTTCGCTTCTACCGCGGTCAGCACCGATCCGTTACGGTTGAAATAATCAAAGATGCTGATGCTGCGGGTGCTGCTGTATTTGATGCCTGAAGTTACGTCCAGTTCTTTTCCGGCTTTAAAATGATAATCCGCTTTTCCTGAAAGGATGCTGATGTCCTGTGAGCTCGGCGTGTAAATAAAGAATCCGGAATTCACGCTTCCGTCGGGAAGAAGGGTAATATTATCCGTAAAAGAACGGTTGGCGTTCCGGAAAGGAGAGTAGTCGAGGTCGATATTCAGGCTGCTTTTCGCGGAATCGAGCTTCAGGTTGTAGTTCAGGTTATAAGCATACTGGTTGCCCAAGCTGGAAGCGTAATTATTGGTATTCAGCGTGGAATCAAGCTTCATGGCCGGCGAAGTGATCCGGGTGAGGGTCTGGCCTTCGTTTCCGCCTGTGCGGTTGTTTCCCGTCATCAGGAAGCCCAGCACCTGGTTGCCCGAAACCTGGTAATCGGCGCCGAGACGGTAGGCATGCGTATCCGAATGGTATACCGAGCGGTTGGTGCCGTTCCATAAAGCGCTTCCGTAATTGATAAAGGTATTGTGATCCTGAATGGTTTTCCGGCGGGTAAATCCGTAATTTCCGTAAATATTCCATTTGTTTTTACGGTAGTTGAAGGTCGTGTTTCCGGTAAATCCGGTATAAGTTCCCTGCGTAATCCCGCCGTTCAGGCTGAGGTTAAAGCCCTGCTTTTTTGATTTTTTGGTAATGATATTCACGACGGAAGCTCCTTCCGCATCAAACCGGGCGGGCGGATTGGAGAAAATTTCGATCTGCGCTACCTGGTCGGACGGCATGCCCTGAAGATAGGCCGCCAGGTCGTCGCCGGAAAGCTGCAGGGGTTTTCCGTCCAGGTAGATCCGCACATTCTTCCGGTTGGCCGTCACCGCATTGGCTGAACTGATCTGTACACCGGGTGCTTTGGTCAGGGCTTCCCAGGCACTTCCGCCCGAAGCAATAATGCTGTTTTCAACGTTAAAGCTCACCCGGTCGATCTTCCGTTCGATCACCGGTTTCCGTTTGGTAACGGTGACTTCCTGGATCACATGCTCGCTTTTCTGCAAGGTCAGATCCAGGTTTTCTTTCGGAAGCTGAACTTCCATTTCTACAGGCTGAAAGCCTGAACGTGTTGCGGTCAGCGTATAACTTCCGGCTTCCGGACAGGTCATGCTGAAATTTCCGAGATCGGAAAAGGCGGAACTCACCGGTTTCCCGTCTTTTTTCAATGTTACCGTCACAGCGTCCAGCATCCGGCCGTCAGTATCTTTTACGGTTCCTTTCAGAACGGTCTGGGAATGCATCAATCCTGAAATGCAGATCAGGAGAAATAAAATCGTATTTTTCATACCGCAAACCTACACCGGATCCAGGTTAAGGCCCGTTAAGCAAGGTTAAACAGCATTAAGCAAGGTTAATTAAGGTTAAATCTTCACGGGAAGTCTCCTGATTTTCCGTAATTATCATCAAATTAGCAGGATGAAATGGCTCTCCAACCGATATGCTTATCCGCTCGTGATCCTGGCCATGATCGCCAGCATCGGCCTTCAGGCTGCCTGGCTGATCCAGCTGTTCCGTGCCCAGCAGGTACAGGTAAAAAGGGACCTCGACCAGGCCGTCGCCAATGCTGCCCGTATGAGCGAATACCTGAGTGTGGCTCCCGGACACGAAAACAACAACAATTTCCGGGATTTTTTCCTGTCTCCGGAATGGCTGCAGCTGAAGCAGGCCTATACCCAGATGCGCCGGATCGGTGTCGCCAGCCGCTTTGAAACGGAACTGAAAAATGACAGCACGCGGATCAATATGAGCCTGAAGATCGCCAACCACCGCCCGCCCGGCCCGCGGAAATCCAGGATGATCTCTATTTTCGACGAAGGCGAAACCCTGGAATCCGTCATGAAATCCGATAAAAAAGACCTGAAACGGATGGACAGCCTTGTCAGGCTTGAATGCCACCGCCAACAGATTCATGAGGATAGCTTTTATATTTTGTACAACTACAGGACGGGAAAGCCGGAATCAGGAGCAAACTGGAATAAAACGAAAAGAGCAGATTATCAAAGTGCGCACATCGGGTACAACCTTAATTTTTTTATTCATACGTATCAGCTGGTTGTACCTTCGGTTACCAAAACCGTCGTCTACCGGATGCGGTATTATTTTGTTTCATCCCTGTTGATGATTATGCTGACCGGACTGGCATTCTGGTTCCTTTTTAAAGTCATGCGCAGTGAGCGGTTGTATACCGGGGCACGCCTGGCCTTCACCGGAAACATGACCCACGAACTGAAAACACCGGTGGCGGTTATTGAAGCAGCTCTGGATTCCATTACCCGTTATCAGCTGGCCAACGATCCTGAACGGCTGGACAATTACCTGAACATCAGCAAAAACGAAATCAGCCGGCTGAATGCGATGATTGATAAAGTGCTGAACCTGGAACAGCTGGACAATGGGGAAATCAACCTCCGTCCGGAACTGTACGATGTACAGCAGGGGCTGGAAAGTGTCGTCTCCTCCATGCGGCTGAGGGACAGCAGCGGTTCGGTAACCATAAATTACTTTCCGTCGGAAGAGCCCTGCTTTGTAGACGGGGACCCGGTGCACCTGACGAATGTTTTCTATAATTTAATGGATAATGCCATTAAGTATAGCGGTCCCAAAGCAGTCATTAATGTAACCTGCACTCCGACAGAAGATGAGGTCATCATCAAAATCCGGGATAACGGACCGGGAATTGCGAAAATGTATCACGACCGTATTTTCGAAAGGTTTTTCAGAATCCCGGAAACTCCCGATATTCATACCGTGAAAGGAACGGGGCTCGGCCTTCATTATGTAAAGGAAATCATCACCCTCCATAAAGGAAGAATCGAAGTGGCCGGCGCACCGGAACAGGGCACTGTTTTCACTATTTACTTACCCGCTTATCATGAAATATAAAGTACTCTATGCAGAGGATGAAGCTACCCTCGCCGAAATCATTACCGACGGTCTCCGCAGCAGCGGCTACGAAGTTCAGCTCGCTTCCGATGGGCAGCAGGCCTTACAGCTGTTTAAATCTGAAAAGCCGGACATCTGCGTCCTTGATATCATGATGCCCGTTAAAGACGGATACACGCTGGCAGAAGACATCCGCAAGCTGAACCGTGAAGTCCCGATTATTTTCCTCAGCGCGAAATCCCTGGGCGATGACGTAGTGAAAGGCTTTAGAAGCGGCGGCAACGATTACCTGAAAAAACCTTTCACGATGGGTGAGCTGCTGGTGCGCATGGAAAGCCTGCTTTCCCGTTTCGGAAATGCTGTTTCGCAGCAGGCACCGTCTTCCAACCGGAAAAAATTTGGCAATTGCGAACTGAATACCGTAAGCCAGGAATTGGTCACACCGCAGGCCCGGTACAAAATTTCCTATAAAGAAACCGCCATCCTCGAACTGCTATTGGAGCACCGCAACGATTTGCTCTCAAGGCAGACGGCCCTGCTGAAAATCTGGGGCGACGACAGTTATTACAATGCCCGGAGCATGGATGTCTTCATGTCGCACCTCCGGAAAATGCTGAAAGACGATCCGGATATCGAACTGATGAGCATCCGGGGCGTAGGGTATAAGCTGATCTGCTGATGGAATGATGAAACAGTTCCGGTAAGTCTGATTGTTTTTTAAAACGCTGAATTTTTTCAACGCAAAGATTAAATTTCTTTACGCATCATTGAAGGGAGCGAAAATGAATCAGCAGGCTGATTTGATGAAGCGGAGGGATAACCCCTCCGATCAATCAGCGGCTATAATTTAGAGAAGAAGGATTTCCTGTCATTTAATTATTCTTGCATTAAGATAAAAAGAGTCCCGAAGAAACAGCTTATCACAGAATCGGATGCAAATCCGATTTTACCCAATCATTAACGGCACCATTCATCAGGTAATTCCTACACCACAAAGCACCAGCAAAAGCGAAATAAGCATCGGAAAGCAATTAACATCTGAAAATTTATGGTGCTATTTGATTTCCTGCTTTTTTCAACGCAAAGTTTAATTTTCTTTCACGCTGAGCAAAGGGCGCAAAGATGAATCAGCAAACTGATTTGATGAAGCAAACGCATCATAATCCATATGCTTTTCAGTAGCTTACCTCTAAACGTAAATGACGTATTATTTACTTATTCAGACATCCTGGACTCTCTAAAGATCGGCTTAAAACAATATTGGATGTAAATCCGATGTACAATGCGAGAGAATTTTAAAAACCCTATTTTCAAGACTGAAAATCAGCTTTTTTCCGTAGTACCACGTATTAAATAAATTATTTTTAAGATACCACGTTATATCAGTATTGTTGTTTTAAACGGTCGGGTGGCATATACTTTGTGTAGTATTTGGCATGACACCATTTCACCAATCACAAAATACAGCCGATGCGCTGCAGGTAAAACATGCCTTTGAATCGTTTGTGGACGATAAGCTTTTCCCCTGTGTAGCAGCAAAAGCGGCCCTTACGAAAGATCAGATGCAGCTTTTTGTAGCAGGCCATCTGGCCTGTCCGAAAGACGACCGGGCTATTCTGGATTTTATTTATGATTTCGTTGATCAATACAGAAAGGCGGAAAACCATTTCCATACCGCCTGCGTCATTTTTCCTGAAACATACGGGATTTCCGAAGAGGTTTTCGACCACTTGCTTTGGCAGAGGCTCCAGGCATTGTCTGATCTGGACGCGCTTGAATATCCTTATGACAGCCGTGTCGATTCCAATCCTGCCTCACCGAATTTCAGTTTCAGTTTAAAAGAAGAAGCATTTTTCGTGATCGGCCTGTCTCCCGGCAGCAGCAGGGATGCGAGAAGGTTTCAGTATCCGACCATTGTATTCAATCCGCATGCACAGTTTGAGGAGCTCAGGTCATTAAAAAGATATGACAAGATGAAGAACATTGTCCGCAAACGGGATTTAGCACTGAGCGGTTCGATCAACCCGATGCTTCAGGATTTCGGAAATGATTCGGAAGTTTATCAGTACAGCGGAATGAGATACGGGAAAAACTGGGAATGCCCCTATAAATACAACAGTAAATAAATGAATACAATTTTACCACGCAGCGGAACCGCCTTTATTTTGAGAAAAGGAGAACGGTTAAAAATCACCGACATCAAAGGTGAACAGGTTTCAGACTTTACCTGCTTCAGTCTTGATGATACCAGGGAATACCTGTCTTCAGGTCGTACCATTGATTATGCGGAAACCATTTTCCTGACCACAGGACATCCATTCTATTCCAACAGGAGCAATGTCATGTTTAATATTATCGAAGACACTGTAGGTCGTCATGATTTTCTTTTAACCCCTTGCAGTGCCGATACTTTTCGAATTATTTATGGTGATGAAAATCCTCACCGGGGGTGTTTCGGAAATTTATGTGAAGCGTTGGAACCTTTCGGGATAGATCCCGACACCATTCCGATCTGCTTTAATGTATTCATGCATGTAGCCGTGGACGGCGAGACCGGTAAAATAAGCGTATTGCCGCCGAAAAGCAAAGAAGGCGATTACATCATCATTGAAGCGGCAATGGACCTGATTGTCGGCATGACGGCCTGCTCGGCAGAAATGTCAAACAACTATTCCTTCAAACCGATCGGCTACTCCATTATGAAAAACGAAACGGCAGAACAATAATACTCTTTAATTTTTTTAATATAAATCTGTAAACGGCCTCATTTTTTGAGGCTGTTTTTTTTAAAAAAAGTGAGGTATGATGTTTACTTAGGTATTTCCGGATGAGCTCTAAGATTGAATTCTAAGCTAAATTATCCCAGATCATAAAGATTTGTGAATGATGGCGAAGTGCCGGATTTCTTCATTGGTTTAATATATAAACATCAAGGATTTGAATCCTGTTTGTTTACATTATTATAGGAATTCTCAAAGTTCTTCGAGGTTTTTAAAAACTCTTGCTGAAGTATTACTGCAAAAACATTTAACTTCATTAAAAAGCATCAATATCTTTTGTAGCTTTTGACTTCGTCGAACCTTCAGCCTGTAGTGAAAAAATGCCCGCAGATTTATGCAGATCTCCACAGATTACCATTCACAAAACAAAAATCACCCGTGGAATGGCAGGTTGATGTCATAGCCCATATCGTCTTCAGGATCTGTTTTTATGTTGTTTTGATTGGAATCTTTAAAGAATAGCAGAGGAACCGAAGTTTTGTTGATAATCCGCTTCAGGAAATTTTCAGAAAAAAAGGACTTCCAGTTTTCTTCATCCTGGTAATTCAGGATAATCAGATCAAATTCGGAATCGTTGGAAACTTTTGAAATTTCCAGCGCTTTATCATTGCTTATAATAAATGAAGCATCATATTCGATATGGCTCCTTCTCAGTTCTTTCCTCAGTCCGATATACGCTTTCCGGATGTCTGCAAACTGCTGCTCAGGCGAAATTCCCAGAAGGCTGATCGTCCCTTTGTTTTTCTCAGCAATAAGTTTGGAGAGGTCAAACTTTTCATGCAGCTCATCCAGTACCCTTACCGGAACAAGGATTTTTTTGAAGTTCAGCTGATGTGAATCCTCCGGGACAAGCAGTACGGAACAGGTAGCAGCAGTAAGAATCTGATAGGAAGAAGATCCCAGGATCAGTTCTTTAAGGCCCTGTTTTCCCGATCCTCCCGTAATGACAAGATCCACAGATTCTTCCCTTATTATCCGGTTGAGGCTGTTGATCAGCGTGTTGTTTCCGATTGCCGTCGTACAGTTTGTAAAATCATACTGTTTCTGCAGATGCTCTTTAATAAGGTTCAGGCTGTTTTCAATCTGTTCGAAATTTTCATTAACCGTTTCCTGACCCACCATCTGCATTCCGGTACGGTCGATAATATAAAAGCTGCTCAGGTTATAAAAGAGGATGATCCTCGCATGATGACGTTTGGCCATATGAACAGCCACTTTCACAGCCTGGTCGGACCGCGTGGTAAAGTCGGTGGCTACCAAAATGGTTTTTATGCTGATAAAATCTTTCATAATAATTTAATTAAAAACGAATTTAAAAAAGGCGTCTTTTAAAGTGCATCAAGAATTATGCTTATAAGGGTATATTTTACCGTTAATTCCAACAATGGGTGTAAACAAAATTCCATTAATATTATTTTAATTAAAATATTTTATAGTTATCAATTTTTAAAAAATAGTTATATTTAGATAAATATTATATTTTTTCAGTTTACACGTGTCATTTAGTCTGTAATTTTTTTCGGATCTAATTTAAATGGTACAGACCATCTGAAGCCGGATTTATAATAGAAAAACATTCATTAGTTAGAAAAATCATTAAAATATTGATATGGTATCATTAAATATTAACGGAAAAACCCACGCATTGGACATCAGTGAAGATATGCCGATTCTGTGGGCACTCAGAGACATCGTGGGCCTTACCGGAACTAAGTTCGGATGCGGCGTGGCCCAGTGCGGTGCCTGTATGGTGCATCTGGACGGCGATGCCGTAAGGTCCTGCATTACCAAGGTAAAAAGAGCTGTAGGAAAAAAAATAGTCACCATCGAAGGGTTGTCGCAGAACAATGACCATCCGGTTCAGAAAGCCTGGCAGGAAATCGATGTGCCGCAGTGCGGCTATTGCCATTCGGGCCAGATTATGGCGGCAGCTGTCCTTTTAAGGGAAAATCCTTCGCCTACGGATGAAGATATCGATTTGGCCATGGCCGGGAATTTATGCCGTTGCGGCACCTATTCCCGCGTACGCAAAGCCATTAAGATCGCTGCGGATTTACAGAAAAAAGGAACCGTTTAATTTTGAAGGATTCGAGATATGATTACATTTTTCAAAAAGATAAAAATAAAATCGGGGCATTTATTCCAGGGTTTTTTTGTGGTGGCGATTTCTGCCAGTGCCTTTGGAATGGTGAGCCGGAATATGAATAAAACGTATGCTCCGGTTTCCGTGGTGAAAAAAGACAGCATCGCCTCGGTGAAAGCATTCGGGGAAGTGTATAAAGTTTTGATGAGCCCGAGGTGCCTCAACTGCCATCCGGCAGGAGATGTTCCATTGCAGGGCGACGACAGCCATCTTCACCAGATGTATCCGCAGCGCGGGACAGACGGCAAAGGGATGTACGCAATGAAATGTGCCAACTGCCACCAGGACGAAAATACGCCAGGCCTGCACATGCCGCCGGGAAATCCGAAATGGCACCTTCCGCCGGCCAATATGAAGATGGTATTCGAAGGAAAGAGTCCTCACGACCTGGCCAAGCAGCTGATGAATAAAAAAGAAAACGGAAACAAAAATTTGGATGAGCTCATCAAGCACGCTGACGACGGTCTGGTATTGGCGGGCTTTAACCCGGCAGACGGACTGAAGAAACCGCCTTTAACCCATGCACAGTTCAAAAAAGCATGGATCACTTGGTTAACTACCGGAGCCTATGCTCCAGCTAAATAATACAGGAATATGTCTAAAGAAACAGATTTTTCAAGAAGAAGATTCCTGCAGCTGGCAGGATTGGGCGGTGCCGCTTTATGCCTGGGGATATTTCCGGGAATTTCAAAAGCATCGGTCATTACAGAAGGTGCTGCTTTGGCAGAAAATGTCGAAATGAATGCATGGATCATCATCAACACATCAGGCAGGATTAAACTGGTGGATCACCGGGCGGAAATGGGGCAGGGTTCCTATCATTCCGTGCCGCAGATTATTGCAGAAGAGCTTGAGGTAGATCTCAGTCAGGTAGATGTCATCTTTGCACAGGGAAGTACGAAATACGGAAGCCAGATTACGGGAGGGAGTTCTACGATCAGGACTTCCTATAAAAACCTTTTGAAATTAAGCGCCACCGCACGCGAAATGCTGCGTCAGGCAGCGGCAAAACGGTGGAATGTTCCGTTATCGGAATGCGTGGCCCGAAGCGGGAATATCATCCACGAAAAAACGTCAAGGAAGTTCCATTACGGTGAGCTGGTTGCGGAAGCCTCCAAACTTACCCCGCCTGAGAATGTGGAGCTGAAGCCGCGTTCAAAATATAAAATTATCGGAAAACCGATCAAACGAATAGATACCCATTTAAAAACAAACGGTGCTGCCGTATTCGGCCTTGATAAGAGACTTCCCGGCATGCTTTACGCCTCTGTAGAGCGGAATCCGCGGCTGCGGGGAAAGGTCGCAAGCTTTGACGATTCCCAGGCCCGGAAAATCAAAGGTGTGAAAGACGTTATCAAAATCACGATGAAAGTCTGGGATACCGACCGTGAAGGGGTGGCCGTGATTGCAGACAACAGCTGGGCAGCCCTGCAGGGCCGGAAAGCCTTAAAGGTAACCTGGGACGATTCCGGGTTCGATCACGTAAACACAGCGGATATCTATAAAAAACACCAGCAGCTGCTCATGACGGAAGAAGGGCTTACTGCAAAGGAACAGGGCACTGTGGACACAGCCGCCAGCGGAAGCCGGAAGAAGATTGAAGCGGTATATACCACACCGTACCAATCGCATCTGGCCATTGAGCCGATCAATTGCATTGCCCATTATCAAAAGGATAAAATCGAGATCTGGGGACCGATCCAGGCACCGGACTGGATTCAGAAAGACGTTGCCAAAGCATTCAATATGGATGCGAAAAATGTAACCGTCAACATGACATTCCTGGGCGGGGGCTTCGGAAGAAAAGCATTCACTGATTATCCCAATGAAGCGGTGGCTATTTCTAAAAAAATCAATGCGCCGGTTCAGGTCGTGTGGTCAAGGGAAGATGATGCGACCCAGGGACCGTTCAGGCCCGGAGTCTCCTACCGTGGAGAAGGCATTATCGAAAACGGTAAATTAACGGACCTCAAGTTCAGGATGGTCGGTCAGAACATCAACCACTGGCAGAGCGGTAAAAAAGGAACCGCCAACCCGAGTACGACGGAAGGCTTCATGGAACCGTATTTTAAGACCGTTAAAAACATAAAATTCTCAGACATTCCTTTTGAAACACCGGTGCCGGTATTGTGGTGGAGATCGGTATACGCTTCTACCAACGGCTTTGCGTATGAAAGCTTTATGGATGAAATCGCCAGGAGCATGGGCATGGATTCCCTGGAGTTCAGAAGGCAATACATGAATGACGAGAGAACGCATCAACTGATTGACAAGCTTGCAGAAGTGAGCCAATGGAAAAGCAGTTCACCGCAGGAAGGATATGGAGTTGCCATTACCGAATGTTTTAAAAGCACCGTCGGACAGGTCGTAAAAGTATCAAAGCGGAAAGGCGGAGGCATAAAGATCGACAAAGTCTGGGCGGTGATCGACTGCGGCTGGTATGTCAATCCCGATATCATTGAAGCCCAGGTGGAAGGATCCATCGTGATGGCATTGGGCGCTACCATGCATGAGCAGACTTTTACCGACGGAAAAGCCGATCTGATGAATTACAATACCTATCCTTTGCCGCGCATCTACGATATCCCGCCGGTTGAGGTACATATTATGGAAAATAAGGAAGATGCAGGCGGAGTAGGCGAGCCGGGACTGCCGCCGTTTGCCCCGGCATTGGCCAATGCCATCTTCGACCTTACCGGAAAAAGGATCAGGACCCTGCCTTTTGATCTGGCGAAATTGTAAGAATATTTCATCTTCGCCGGATGATTCCTGCCGATTGTTGAGTCTCTTTTTTAAATAAAAGATAAAATAAACTCAGTGGGGAAGCGGCTAAGGATCAGTGGGTAGGGTTGTGGGGGATGGTTTTCTGTTTTGAATTTAACAGTTTTTTCAGGGAAGCGCCGGGATTAGCTTAATTTTTGATACTTTATGGTAATCCGGTAAAATGAACAGGATTCGTACGACTGCACGGAGTATCTTATGAAAGAAATCAATGACATAATACAGGCTTACCATAAAGCAAAAACGGAAGGTAAGAAAACAGCTTTGGCGACCGTCGTAAAGGTGGAAGGTTCCTCATACAGACAGCCCGGTGCGCGCATGCTCGTGACGGAGGATGGCGAACTGACAGGTGCGATCAGCGGAGGTTGCCTGGAAGGGGATGCCTTGAAAAAGGCATTGCTAGCCATTCATCAGCAACAGAATAAACTCATCACTTACGATACCAGCAACGATGAAGATTCGGATTTCGGAGTACAGCTCGGCTGTAACGGAATTGTACATATTTTGTTTGAATTCATTGATGCTCATGAAAACAATGTGATCGATTTGCTGATCAGAACAGCCGAAGAGAGACGGGATTCCGTTTTAACCTGTCTTTTCTCACTGGAGAGAGGGCAGAAGCAGATCGGTACCGTTCTTTTCTACAGTAAGCATACTTCCTGGCCGGAAAATCATCGTTTCGAATCATTATGCGGGGATATAGAAAATGTTCTTGAAAACCGTTCATCTGTGGTTAAAACCGTCACTCATGATGATGTTTCTTATGAAGCACTGATCGAATACCTTCCGCCTGCAGTCTCACTTGTGATCGCAGGCGCCGGAAACGATGTAAAGCCGCTTGTTGAAATAGCCTCTGTGATGGGCTGGGAAATCACCGTAGCAGAAGGCCGGGTAACCCACGCCACCGAAAAAAGATTTCCTTTGGCGAACTCCGTGATGGTAATCGGTGCTGATGATTTTATAGACCAGATCATGGTCGATGAATATACTTTCGTTGTGCTGATGACGCATAATTACCGGTATGATTTAACCGTACTGAAGAACCTATTAAACTGCCGCAACCGGTACATCGGCGTTTTAGGTCCGAAATCCAAGCTTGACCGGATGATCAGTGACCTGGCAGAAGAAAATGTTAAGGTTTCTCAGGACCAGATGGACAGGATCTACGGACCGGTGGGGCTGGACATCGGAGCAGAAACTTCAGAAGAAATCGCTCTCTCCGTTGCCGCTGAAATAAAAGCGGTGCTGGAAGGAAAAAAAGGAAATTCATTACGATACAAAAAAGATAAAATTCACCACGCTATCAGTGGTGATGCCCAATAATATGATTACGGACACCTTCGGACGCGTACACGACTACCTCAGGATCTCACTCACCGACAACTGCAACCTCCGGTGCTTCTACTGCATGCCCGACGAGAAATATGCTTTTGCACCGGCCTCCAAACTGATGCAGCCGGATGAAATTGAGACGATTGCTAAAATTTTCGTGGCAGCCGGCGTTAAAAAAATCAGGCTGACCGGCGGTGAACCGCTGGTAAGAAAAGATGCCCCGCTTATTCTTGAAAAGTTAGGGAAATTGGGCATTGAGCTCGCGATCACTACCAATGGCGTAAGGGTAAAAGAACTTTTGCCTCAGTTATTGGCAGCGCAGGTTAAAACCGTTAATATCAGTTTGGATACCCTGGATGCATCCAAATTTCAGAAAATTACAAGGAGGGATCTTTTTGATAAAGTAAAAGAAAGCATCGATGTTTTGCTGGAAAATAATTTCCGCGTCAAAATCAATGTGGTGATGATGAAGGATCTCAATGACAACGAAATCAATGATTTTGTAGAATTGACGAGGCATCAGCCGGTTGAGGTAAGGTTTATTGAATTTATGCCTTTCAGCGGGAACCGGTGGACCAGCAACCAGGTCGTAACGCTCGATGAAATTCTTTTCGAAGTACAAAGCAGATACGATCTTATTGCATTGCCTCATGAAGCACATGATACCGCCAAACGGTTTAAAATTCCTGGATTCACCGGTAATTTTGCCGTAATCAGTACCATGAGTTCGCCTTTCTGCTCATCCTGCAACAGGATCCGGTTAACGGCAGACGGCAAGCTTAAAAACTGTCTGTTTTCCAAAGGGGAAACCGATCTTTTATCGGCTTTAAGAAGCGGGGAAGACATCAGCCCGTTGATTCAGTCCACCATTCTTTCTAAAGCAAAAGCATTGGGCGGGCAGTTTGAAGGATTATTCCGGAATATTGATGCCGCCGCCATCGAAAACCGCAGCATGATAACCATCGGAGGATAATGGAAAATAAAACGGCAATCATCATTCTTGCAGCAGGAAATTCATCCAGATTAGGCGAACCTAAACAATTGCTGCATTACAGAGGAAAAACCCTTTTGCGCCATACCGCGGACGAAGCATTGAAAGTAACCTCACAAATCGTGTTAGTAACGGGAGAAGCAGACAGACAGATCGAAGACGTGATCAGGGATTTTCATCAGATCAGAAACGAAAACTGGGCGGAAGGCATGGCATCTTCCCTCAAGGCAGGTCTGCGGGAGACCTTAAAGCGTTTTCCGGAAGCAGAACAGTTTATTTTCACCGTCTGCGATCAGCCTTTTGTCACCGCGTCCGTATTTCAGGCATTAGTGGATACTAGAAATACCTCAAAAAAAGGAATCGTGGCATCATCATACGCAGATACGCTGGGTGTTCCGGTGCTTTTCGACAGTCCGTATGCCGAAAAATTATTAAATTTAAACGGGCAGGAAGGCGCCCGAAAGCTGATTCAGCAGTATAAAGACGATACGGCTTCCGTACCCTTCCCACAGGGCATGTGGGATATCGATACGCCCGAAGACTATAAAAAATTAATCAATTCATGATTTCAGTTACAGAAGCAAAAAACATCATTCTAAATAATTTACCGGAAAGGAAAACCGCATTTTTCCCGCTTTCTGAAGCAGCAGGTCTCGTTACTTCCGCTGAGGTGATTGCCGGTACCGATATTCCCGGTTTTCCGCAATCCTCGATGGATGGATATGCGTTGAAATTCAAAGATAAAAATCTGCCGTTAGAGATCAGCGGCGAAATGGCGGCCGGAACCACAGCGGCTTTACCGATACAGGATGGCCAGGCGATCAGGATCTTTACCGGTGCGCCTTTGCCTGAAGGTGCCGATACCGTAGTAATGCAGGAAAAGATATCGGTCGAAAACCATCAGCTGATTGTTAAAGATGAAAATCTCAGCCAGGGACTCAACGTGCGTCCGAAAGGATCGGAAGTAACAAAAGGCAGTGTTGCTATGGCCGCAGGAACATTCCTGAGCCCGGCAGCCATCGGATTTCTTGCCGGAACAGGACAGGATAAAGTGGAAGCATATCGTCCGCCTGTTGTTGCCGTGATCCTGACGGGGAACGAATTGCAGGATCCCGGGAAGGAACTGGCTTTCGGACAGGTGTACGAAGCCAATTCCTATCAGCTCAGAGCCGCATTGGAAAAAACAGGAGTGAAAGAGATCCGTATTTTCAGGGCGGCGGATGATCCTGAAACCCTTCGGCAGATCCTGGAGCAGGCTTTGGAAATAAGCGATATGGTCCTGCTCAACGGAGGGGTGAGTGTCGGGGATTACGATTTTGTAACCCAGGCAGCCAGGCACTGCGGAATTGAAGAAAAATTCCATAAAATCAGGCAGAAACCGGGGAAACCGTTATTTTTCGGAACCAAAGGAGAAAAGCTGGTTTTCGGGCTGCCGGGAAATCCTTCTTCGTCGCTGACCTGTTTCTATGAATATGTTCTGCCGGCTGTCGAACAGCTTTTAGGATTAAAAAACTCGGTACAGACGCTTCATGTAGTGGCTGCCCATGATTATATAAAACCTGCGGGACTGACCCACTTTCTGAAAGCTTTTTATGAAGAGGGCGCTGTAACGCCGCTTCACGCTCAGGAATCGTACCGGCTGCATTCTTTTGCACAAGCCAATTGTTTCCTGGTATTGCCGGAAGAATCGACAGGGTGTAAGAAAGGGGATATGGTGGAAATCCATCTGCTGCCTGTATAATCTGATAAAAATGAATTAATGAGTATAGAATTATTTTATGCCGTCCTTTTTGTCGTTGCATTTTTTTATGCCGCCGTAGGGCATGGCGGAGCAAGCGGCTATCTTGCGCTGATGGCATTGTATGGGGTGGCGCCCGAAGAAATGAAGCCTACAGCTTTGGTCCTCAACCTTTTTGTTTCGCTTACTTCCTTTATTCAGTATTACCGGGGCGGGTATTTTTCAAAAAAATTATTTATCCCCATTGCCGCCGCTTCCATACCGCTTGCTTTTATCGGCGGGATGATGACGGTAGAAGAAAATATTTACAAACGTATTCTCGGCGTACTCCTGCTGTTTCCGGTCATCCGGTTTTTCTTTTTCCGGAATACGGAGGATCATGAACTGAAGGAACAGAATATTGCAGTAGCGGTGGTTACCGGCGGCATCGTCGGATTATTGTCCGGGATGATCGGTATTGGCGGCGGCATCATCCTTTCCCCGATTTTGCTTTTGCTTAAATGGACCAACCAGAAACAGACGGCAGCCATCAGTGCGGCATTTATATTTGTGAATTCCCTTTCCGGACTGGGCGGCATGCTGACCCAGGGGATCAAATTTACCGACAATATGTTCATGTACGTCATCGTTGCCTTTACCGGAGGACTGCTGGGGGCTTATTTAGGATCTAAGAAGTTCAACCAGAATGTTTTAAAATATGTACTGGCCACTGTTCTGCTGATGGCTTCCTATAAACTTTTATTCACCAAAGCTTAAAAAATGAAATATTTTACCATCTTATTCGTATTTTTAACCGTATTCCTGCACGCACAGAAAAATTCCTTAGCTGTAAAAGGAGACCTTAATACGCCGGTAACAGTGACTGAAGAGGACCTGAAAAAATACCCGGTGCATGAAGTAAAAAGCATCGACATCCTGAACCATAAAATGGAATTCAAGAAAAACCTTAAAAACCTGAAAGGCGTATTGCTCAAAGATGTATTGAGTCAGGTCACCTTCAATGCTCCGACACCTAAGGAACTCAGCACTTTTTACCTGGTCTGTAGGGCTGAAGACGGATACAAGGTGGTCTATTCCTGGAATGAACTTTTCAATACGGAAGCCGGCGATCACATCATGTTGATAACCAGCGCAGACGGAATCAAAACACCCGGTACAAAAGAGGGATTCACCCTTATTACCCCCGGTGACCGGGCGACGGGAAGAAGGTATGTTAAAAACCTTTCTGAAATTATTATAAAAAAGGTAGATTGATATGGAAGTGAAAGTTATCGCTTTCGGGAAGATCGCTGAAATCACGGGAAAAGAATTTTCCGTAACGGCATCGGATACCGAGGCATTAAAAGAACAGCTGTCGGTACAGTTCCCACCACTTGCCGATATGAAATTTGCAGTGGCTGTTAATAAAAAAGTCACTGAAGAGAATATAAGACTCGGCAATAATGATACGGTGGCTCTGATGCCGCCTTATTCCGGAGGATAATATGGAAAAACAGAACGAAAGATATGCCCGGCATTTCAGCCTTTCCGGATTTGGAAAATCAGGGCAGGAAAAACTTTTAAAGGCAAAGGTCCTCGTAATCGGTGCCGGCGGATTGGGCTGTCCGGTTCTGCAGTATCTCGCAGCGGCAGGCATAGGGACAATCGGCATTGCAGATCACGATCACATTTCGCTGAGCAACCTGCAAAGGCAGACGCTTTACACCACCTCAGAAATCGGAAGGCTGAAGTCGGTAACGGCGGCTGCAAAACTTACGGCTTTAAATCCTGAACTTACCATTACAGCCTGTACTGAAGAAATAACAGCCTCAAATATCTGGGACCTGGTTTCAGGATATGATCTGGTGGTGGATGCTACAGATAATTTCGCGACCCGGTATCTCATCAGCGATACCTGCTGCCTGTTGCAAAAGCCTTTGGTATTCGGCGCGGTCTCTCAGTACGAAGGCCAGGCTGCCGTTTTCGGACTTAATGATCAGGGGCAGTACATCAGCTACCGCGACCTGTTCCCGGAACCTCCGCGTCCCGGTGAAGTTCAGGACTGTAACGTGGCAGGCGTCTTGGGTGTACTGCCGGGAATAATCGGAATGATGCAGGCTAATGAAGCGATTAAATATATTGCCGGAATCGGAAATGTATTGACCGGTCAGCTCCTGACCTTTAATATGCTCACCTACGAAACGGTGATCGTTGAATTGTCCAAAAGAAAAGACCTGGAAAATCTGATTCCAAAGGACCGGAAAGAACTTGAAAAAACGGATTACCATTGGCTTTGCGGATTGTCTCATCCGGAAATCCAGGCTTTACCAGCTGAAGACTTTTTAAGTAAAATAAAAGCAGGTGAAATTACCGCCATCGATGTAAGGGAAGAAGGCGAGCTTCCGGCTGCCGGTTTTCCACATCTTCATATCCCGTTGTCACGGCTGGAAGAAAGTTTAACCGAAATTCCGGAAACGGAAATTGCATTTTTCTGCCAGGGGGGAACACGCAGTCTGAAAGCTGCGGAAATTTTTATACGAAACCGAAAAACACCATACGAACCAAGCCATCTTGAAGGAGGGATCCTGGCTATAACACAACAACAGAATGAAAAAAGAGATTAAAAATATATTTAGAGAAGGTGCGATCGATCCGCTGTTTATTTCGGAGAGCATTGCCGGGCATTCCGCTAAAAAGAATATCGGTGCACACGGAATTTTTCTCGGCCAGATCCGGGAAGATATTGTAGACGGAAAGCCTGTTGCAGCGATTGAATACACGGCTTATGAAGAAATGGCACTGGAAAAGATGCACCAGATCCGGGAGGATATTTTTGCCAAATATGACCTTACCTGCATGCATGTTTACCATAGCCTGGGTACCGTCGGGGCCGGCGAGATCTGTTTGTTTGTATTCACTTCGTCGAAGCACCGGCTGGCGGCGATGGAAAGCTGCAACGAACTGGTGGAACGCATCAAAAAAGAACTTCCGGTCTGGGGCCGGGAAATTTTCGAAGATGATTCCCATCAGTGGAAAGTCAATCAGTAAATAGTTTGCATTAATGTAAAAGAAATATTCTTTCAGTTTTGACGGAAAGCTAAAGACATTGGCTGGAAGAGGGCTTCGGAATACGGCATGTTTTACCTTATCTACATGACCATCGATGATCTTGAAATCAGGTGGTAGTGTTGTTCTCAATGAAGTTCTATTTGAAGTTTACATATGCC
Organism: Weeksellaceae bacterium; assembly: GCA_022701545.1. GTDB lineage: Bacteria > Bacteroidota > Bacteroidia > Flavobacteriales > Weeksellaceae > Chryseobacterium. The sequence continues at coordinate 18,679 of JAKOOG010000205.1, forward strand.
TGCCTCTATTTATATTAACTCGCTGAGAATACATTGAATATTAATTAAATCTGAACCGGTT
>JAKOOG010000209.1 GCA_022701545.1 Weeksellaceae bacterium
GTATGGATGAAGGAATTGTTGATTGTGGCATTCGTCTGTTTCAGATCAAGGCCTCTTGTGCCGCCGAACAACCGGGCATAGTTCATATTTAAGGTAGAGCCGGCGCTCATTTTAATGGAATTCCAGTTTTTTGGAATCGTATCATAAGCCGGATCGTTCCTGTCGCCACGGAGGGTAACATTATTGGCAAGGGTACCATTGATGTTTAAGGTCGCACCGGAAAGGACTTTCATTCCGCTGTTTTTATGGAAATACACTTTCGTACCCTGCTGAATATTTAAAACGGTGTTCTGGTCGATCGTAAGATCCCCGTAAATAATTTTAGCTTTATTGCTGGTCCAGCTGGTATTCGAAGTAATGATGTTAGGGTTGGTAGGGGTTTTAATATAGAATTCCGCATCCTGAACGACAGAAAATAAAACCACCTGCTGCTGTCCGGCCGGGCTCTGGAATAAAATTTTGTCTTCGGCAATCGCTTCCGGGCCGCTTGCTTCCGGTGCAATTTCAACGAAAATGTACAGGCTGTCTTTTTTTCTTAAAGGGACATCTTTAAAATCATAGCCCGGCTTTCCGTCGACATTGATCTTATATAAAGAGGCAGCGCCTTTATCCAGATGAATTCTTGGGATGAGAATATCCTTATCTTCAGTATTATATACTTTGACGGCGTAGGTTTCGGAACGGACCTGGTGATAAACGGTATCACAAAAAACAGTATCCCTTGAAAAGCTCAGCTCCTGCGAAGGCGCATCAAAACTGATGTCATCTTTATTACAAGAAACTGCCATAACAAGCATCCAGAAAGAAAAAGCCAGTAATAATTTGAATTTCATCGAAATTAAAGTTTAAATAGATTTCAAATTTAACGAAAATACTTTGAATTTCTTATGAAGAAAAAATTATTGATGTGTTATTTGCAATTTCAAAAAAATATTGTATTTTTGCACCCTAAAATTAGCAGAGAAATATCCATTACTATTTCGAAAGCAAACTTTAATTTTTAAAAATTGTATTATGAAAAACGGAATCCACCCAGAAAATTATAGACTTGTTGTTTTCAAAGATATGAGTAACGACGAAGTATTTCTTTGCAAGTCTACAGCAGAAACTAAAGACACCATCGAGTATGAAGGACAAGAGTATCCTTTGATCAAAATGGAAATCTCTTCAACTTCTCACCCTTTTTACACAGGTAAAGTGAAATTGGTTGACACGGCAGGTCGAGTTGATAAGTTCATGAATAAATACAAAAAATTCGCTAAGTAATTTTTTGAAATTAAAATATTTAAAAGTCTTCCGAATTCCGGAAGACTTTTTTTGTTGTAATTTTGTTTGAACATTGAATTTTAAACCTTAAACCTAAACGATGCAATTGGTATTTTCAGATGCACAATACTGGGAAGATTTTCTTCCGCTTACTTTCACCCGTCCCGTGGCAGAAATGCGGTGCGGCATTCTTACTTTCTCCGAAAGATGGCAGAAAATTTTAGAAAACACGGAAATTTCTTTCTTCACCGAAATGTACCTGCAGGAAAAATTTCCGGAACCTGAAAAAAAAGAAAGCCTTTTTCTGGTTACGAATTTCCTGCCCAGCGAAAATGTCATCCAGCAGATCAAAGACCTGAAGCAAGGGGAAGCATTGGTTTATGAAGATGAACTGGTTGCTGCGAAAATTAATATGGATGGTTTCTCTCTTCAGCAGATTGAAAAGATGACGGATATTAAAGAAGAACTGGTCTTTTTTAAAAAGCCGACGGACTTATTTACCTATAACCAAAAAGCCATCGATTTCGATTTTGAACTGCTGACCAAAGGCAGGGCCTCTCAGGAGTTGTCTTCCACCAACGGGCTTTTGGGAGACAAAGAAAACCTGTTCATCGAAGAAGGTGCCCAGATCGAATTTTCCACCCTCAATACCAAAACCGGAAAGATCTATATCGGAAAAGATGCTGAGGTTATGGAAGGCTGCCATCTCCGCGGGCCGGTTGCGCTTGGTGAATCCTCTAAGTTCAATTTAGGCTCAAAAATATATGGGGCTACCACCATCGGCCCTCATTGTAAAGTAGGCGGTGAGGTAAGCAACATCATTATTTTTGGCTATTCCAACAAGGGACACGACGGGTTCATCGGGAATTCTGTGATCGGGGAGTGGTGTAATTTCGGGGCGGACTCCAATTCCTCCAATATGAAAAACAACTACGGTAATGTAAGGCTGTGGAACTACCGCACCAAAGCTTTTGAAGATACCGGCCTTCAGTTTGCCGGCCTGATCATGGGCGACCATTCCAAAACTGCGATCAATACCCAGCTCAATACCGGAACCGTCATTGGCGTTGCCTCCAATATTTTTAAGGAAGGCTTCCCGCCGAACCTTGTGGAAAACTTTTCCTGGGGCGGTTTTAAAGATGATGAACGGTTTAAACTGGATAAAGCCTACGAAGTGGCTGCAAGAGCTATGGCCAGAAGGAATGTGGTGCTGCAGGAAGAGGATAAGGCGATTTTAAA
>JAKOOG010000217.1 GCA_022701545.1 Weeksellaceae bacterium
TTAAGGAATCTGAATTTTCTTTCCTCCAAATTTCGGCTCAACGCCCGTTATAAGATCCAGATAAGCTTTTGTTTTGGCGAGGTATTCTCTCAGGTTCGTCCTAAAGCCTGCATATTTATTAACGTCCGGAGCATTATAGCCGTAAGCTTCCATTCCATGCTCGCGGGCAAGGAACACCGCCCGTTCGTTATGGAACTTCTGGGAGATAATGATCAGCTTTTTCTGTCCGAAAATTTCCTTTGCCCTCACTACGGAATCCAGGGTCCTGAATCCGGCAAAGTCGAGGAATATTCTATTTTCGGGAATGCCATATCTGATCAGGGCCTGCTGCATATCTTCCGGCTCGTTGTAATCTTTCCGGCTGTTGTCTCCGCTCACAATGAGATATTGGATTTTTCCGCTTTTAAACAGATCGGCAGCAGCACGGATCCGGTGCAGGAAATAAGCATTGGGCTGGCCGTTGTCCAGGTTTTTACTTGTTCCTAAAAGCAGGGCAGTTTTGGTATTGGGAAGATCAGCCGTCAGGTAAGAAATATAAGGATCGGTATTTCTTTTCATGCTGTAGTTGGCCCAGGCAATAAAAATAATTCCTGCGACAAAAAGAAGCAGGAAAATTTTAAAGATGTTTTTAATTAATTTTTTCATTGTGTGTATAATCATTCTTAGAATTCCAGTCCGTTCGGAAAGGCTTTCTTTCTGAAAATCAAAAGAAGCGCGGCGCCTACGGTAATCGCGGAATCGGCAACATTGAAAATATATTTAAAAAATTCAAGATGCTTCCCTCCGATCAGCGGCCAGCTTTCAGGAACGTTCCAGTCGACGATCGGGAAGTGGAGCATATCCACCACACAGCCTTTCATAAAGGTAGAATAGCCGTGCCCAAAAGGGACGAAGTGCGAAACGCCGCCATAGCCGATCCATCGGCCCGTGCTTTCGTCGAAAACGGTTCCGCTGTCGAAGATCATTCCGTAGAACATCCCGTCGATTAAATTTCCGATGGCCCCTGCAAAAATCATGGCCATGGGAATCAGCAGGTAATTCGATTCGCCTTTCTGAAGCCATTTTTTAAATAAATAAACCATCCCTCCGATCAGGCAGATCCGTACAATTACCAGGAAATATTTGCCGATAATTCCTCCGAAATGGAAACCGTAAGCCATTCCCGGATTTTCCACAAAAGTTTTATTAAAAAATCCCTGGATAACGGGAATGCTTTCATTCAGCTCAAAATGCGTTTTCACATACATCTTAGAAACCTGATCGATCAATAAAATAAGAAAGGTGACAAGTGCGATCTTCTTCATTACAGGCCTTTTGGTTTAGAAGGTTTTCCTATTTTCTCATTTTTCCGGTCAACGATCTTTTTAATCGTCTTCTCGTTGTGGTGCGTGTTTTTTGTGTGGAATTTCTCGAATTTAATGTTCATTTCCTTTAAAACGCTTTTCAGGGCGTTCAGTTCCATGGCATTCTTGGTGTGCACAATTATGGATTCCATTATCTTGATATAAGTTTTCTATTTTCTGGAGAGTTCATCGAGCCTTTTCCGGTCTTTCTCAGACAGGTCATTCACTCCGTTTTTGCCCATCTTGCCCAGCAGGCGGTCGATTTCTTTTTCCCGGTCGCGTTTTTCGGAATTGAATTGGTCATCAATCGTATAGTTTCGCTTTTCTTCCGGAAAAAACCTGTTTTTGATCCATTCCCTGTTGAAAAACGCCAGTACGGCAACAACAATAATTCCTAAAATCAATACTTCGCTCATGGGCCTATACTAAAAAATCAGGTTTATAAAGTATTCCGTGAAATACGATATAAACCCAATGTATTGTAGATAACCGGATGGTTATTTCTGCATATTTTTCGCTTCGATGCTTAAGGTCGCATGAGGAACGGCAAATAATCTTTCCTTAGGAATAAGCTTGCCGGTCACCCTGCAGATCCCATAGGTTTTGTTCTCAATTCTAATCAGAGCGTTTTTCAGATCACGTAAGAATTTCTCCTGTCTGCCTGCCAAAATAGAATTCTGCTCCTTGCTCAATGTTTCGGCACCTTCCTCAAATGCTTTGAAGGTAGGGGAAGTATCATCCGTACCGTTATTCTGGTCGTTGATGAAGCTTTCTCTGATCAGTTGCAAATCCTTTTCCGCTTTCTCTATTTTTTCCCGGATTACTGCTTTAAACTCTTGTAAATCAGCATCACTGTATCTTACTCTTTCGTCTGACATAATCATTTTTCTCTTTTTTAATAAAATTATGAAATGGAAATTGAAAAACAATAACTATATGTTAAATTTTTTCAACATTTATCTTAAAATTAACCTCATCGATCTCGATTTCGTTAAAATTTGAAAGTGAAGATACAATTTCTATTTTATTTGACAAGACCTCCGAAGAAATATATTGCTCATTCTTTTTAATATCTTCAAGGAAGGGTGAGTTTTCCTCCAGGAAGATGGTAATTCTGTCCGTTAAATCAAAATTTTTCTCTTTTCGCAGGTTCTGAATCCTGTTGATGAATTCCCTGGCGATCCCTTCAGATTTCAATTCTTCTGTCAACGTCAAATCTAATGCCACAGTCGTTTTCCCGTCGGAAGTTACCGTCCATCCCGGAATGTCTTTAGTTGAAATTTCCACATCGTCCAGTGTAATTTCATACCCCTGGATCTCAAATTTCCCTTCTTTTTCAAGTTGTGAAATCTGCTCCGCTTCAAGACCGGCAATCGCTCCGCCTACCGTTTTCATATCTTTTCCCAATTTAGGACCTAAAGCCTTAAAATTCGGTTTGATCTGTTTTATGATAAGATGCGAAGCTTCTTCAGCATTAATTAACTGAAGTTCTTTAACGTTCACTTCCTGCTTGATCAGTTCTGCAACCGCCAGAATCTGCTCTTCCGTTTTCTTATCTAAAACGGGGATCAGCACTTTCTGTAAGGGCTGACGTACCTTTACAGTCTCTTTTTTCCTTAAAGAAAATACCATACTGGTAATGTTCTGTGCCAGATGGGTCTTCTCTACAAGATCCTGATCGATCAGGCTTTCATCCGCTACCGGGAAGTCCGTCAGGTGAATGGATTCCGCCGTATCTTTTCCGGTTACTTTATTTAAATCCTGATACAATTGGTCCATAAAGAACGGAGCAATCGGTGCAGATAATTTGGCTACCGTTTCCAGGCAGGTGTATAAAGTCTGGTAAGCGGAGATTTTATCTTCCGAATAATCGCCTTTCCAGAAACGTCTTCTGCATAATCTTACGTACCAGTTGCTTAAGTTGTCGTTTACAAACGTATTGATGGCTCTGGCGACCCTTGTCGGTTCGTAATCTTCGTAGAATGCTTTAACTTCCTTGATCAATAAGTTCAGTTCCGATAAAATCCACCGGTCGATTTCCGGACGGTTTTCCACTACTTTTTCGGAATAATTGAATCCGTCTACATTTGCATATAAAGGAAAGAAGGAATACGTATTGTATAAGGTTCCGAAGAACTTTCTTCGCACTTCGTCGATTCCTTCAATATCAAATTTCAGGTTTTCCCAAGGGTTGGCATTGGAAATCATGTACCAGCGCGTGGCATCCGGTCCGTACACCGAAAGGGTTTCAAACGGGTCTACGGCATTCCCTTTGGATTTCGACATTTTCAGGCCGTTTTTATCCAGAACAAGTCCGTTGCTCATGACATTTTTATAGGCTACCGAATCAAACACTGCGGTTCCGATCGCATGAAGCGTATAGAACCAGCCACGGGTCTGGTCAACCCCTTCCGCAATAAAGTCGGCCGGGAAGGCTTTATGGTTGTCGATTAATTCTTTATTCTCAAAAGGGTAGTGGAGCTGCGCATAAGGCATTGAACCTGAATCAAACCAAACGTCGATCAGATCACTTTCACGCTTCATCGGCAGCCCTGAATCCGAAACAAGGATTATCTTGTCAACGATATTTTTGTGAAGATCAACCAGTTCATAATTCGATTCGGACATATTTCCGATAATAAAATCTTTGAACGGATTTTCTGTCATCAATCCCGTCGCAACGGATTTTTCGATTTCGTTGTACAGTTCCTCTACGGAACCTATGATTTTCTCTTCTTTCTGATCCTCTGTTCTCCAGATCGGCAGCGGAATGCCCCAGTACCTTGAACGGGAAAGATTCCAGTCGTTCACATTTTCCAGCCAATTGGCAAAACGTCCTTCTCCCGTAGATTTCGGTTTCCAGTTGATTTCTTTGTTTAAATCCACCAGCCTTTCTTTTACGGCCGTCATTTTCACAAACCATGAATCCAGCGGGTAATACAATACCGGCTTGTCCGTTCTCCAGCAATGCGGGTAGCTGTGGACGTACTTCTCTACTTTGAAGGCTTTGTTTTCCGTCTTCAGTAAGATCGCCAGCTCTACATCCCAGGATTTTTCCGGAGCGGTGCCTTCATCGTAATATTCGTTCTTGATGTATTTCCCGGAGAATAATTCCGGAACATGTTCCCCCTTGATGAATCTTCCCTGCAGGTCTACCAGTGGAACCAGATTGTCGTTTTCATCTTTTACCAACATCGGCGGGATCTCAGGCTGAGCCATTTTAGCGACCCTCGCATCATCCGCACCGAAAGTCGGTGCCGTATGAACGATTCCCGTACCGTCTTCCGTCGTTACGAAATCCCCTGAAATCACCCTGAAGGCATTTTCAGGATGATCATTCGGCGTAAACCATGGAACCAGCTGTTCATATCTTGTATCCACCAGTTTTTCTCCGGTGAATTCTTTTAAGATTTTAAAAGGAATTGTTTTGTTTTCTGCGGAATAATTCGCAAAATCTTCATCCGTCCCTTCAGTATATTTTTTACCGAAAACTTTAGGCAGCAAAACGCGGGATAAAACAACGTTTACCGGCTCGAAAGTGTATTGGTTGAATGTTTTTACCAGGATATATTCAATATCTCTTCCTACGGTAAGGGCCGTATTGGAAGGAAGCGTCCATGGGGTGGTCGTCCAGGCAAGAATATGTACATCGCCGTCCACATCGCTGAACAGTCCGGAAGATTCTTTTTTTGCCTTGAATTGGGCCACCACCGTCGTATCCGAAACATCGTGATACGTTCCGGGCATATTCAACTCTGCCGAAGAAAGTCCGGTTCCTGCTTTTGGGGAATATGGCTGGATGGTGTATCCTTTGTATAATAATTCTTTGTTGTACAGTTGCTTCAACAGCCACCAAACCGTTTCCATGTATTTGGATTTGTACGTGATGTACGGATCTTCAAGATCTACCCAATATCCGATTTTCTCCGTCAGGTTATTCCAGACGTCGGTGTAACGCATGACCGCTTCGCGGCAGGCCCTGTTGTAATCTTCAATTGAAATTTTTTTGCCAATATCTTCTTTGGTGATTCCTAATTCTTTTTCCACACCAAGCTCTACCGGAAGTCCGTGGGTATCCCAACCCGCTTTACGGAAAACCTGTTTTCCGTTCTGGGTCTGATAACGACAGAAAATATCCTTTAATGCCCTGGCCATAACGTGGTGAATTCCGGGCATACCGTTTGCCGAAGGCGGACCTTCATAAAACACAAACTCAGGCTGCCCCTCACGGATCTCAACACTTTTATTGAAGGTTTTATTCTGCTTCCAGAATTCCGAGATGTTCTCGGCGACGTCAATAAGGTTGAGGTTTTTGTACTCTTTAAACTGGCTCATTGTATTAGATCAATATCGTTGATTAATTAAGTTGGCAAATTTACTAAAATTTACCGGTTTATAATATATGTTTTATTTTGATAGTTCCCATGAAAATGTTCTGTTTCAGAAAAATAAAGTGAAA
>JAKOOG010000265.1 GCA_022701545.1 Weeksellaceae bacterium
GGTTCTGATGATTGCAGTTGCACCGTAAATATCGATAAGAGTTCTGTTGGTATCAATATTATTACCTGAAATATCGGTAGAAACAATTGGCTTACCAATATCTCCATCTGCAAATTGAACATTTTTCACCTTTACCAAGGTATTGATCCAATTGCTGTTGGTATTATTAATATCAGAAAGGGTAATTTCCCTTGGTACAATTTTTACGATTTCTAGCCCAGATCCGTTACATACTCCTGAAACATATCTTCCGATAATAGATTCCGGAATTCTACCAATAGCATAATTAGGATCTTCAACACCCAAAGTGATGGCTCCGGAAGATTTACCGATCAGCATTCCGTTTGCCTTAATTCTAATGTGTGCTCCTACAGGAAAATCTGTATAAGACATGGATTTATTAATTCCCAAAGTCAATCCAACCGTTGGATTTTCCGGTTTGTCCTGGAAAGTGATTGTTTTGTAGAAGTTACCGTTTGCATCTGAAGAAACCACGTAGCCATCAAAAATTACAGCAGGATGAGTTGCATCCTGAGCAGGAATTTTATAAACGGTACCTGTATAAACATTAGAAGCCGCAGCAGGTGCCAAAGCAACTACATCAGCCATAGACATCGTAGGTGCCTCAAACTTATTATTACATACAATTTCCGGTGCATCCCACTTATCTTCATGGATACAAGAAACCTGGGCAGCTCCCAATACCGCTACACCCAAACCGATTTTTAAGAAATTCTTTATATTCATTTTTTTATATTTCTGAGTTATTTTTTAGAATCTGACCTGTAAGTTTATAAAATAAGAACGACCCTGGTTGTACCAGTATTTCGGAGCAAAATTAGGATACTTGCTGTTGTAGTCGTTTTCAAAATCCACATTTCCATTTGAACTTCTGATTTGTTCAAAGCCACCTGTAATGTATCTTGTATTATCAAGAATGTTATTTACGGAAGCTGAAATCAAAACATAGTATTTTCCAAGCACCCATGACTTTCCTGCATTTGCATTTAAAAAGAATGCGGAAGGAAGCTGTACCTGTCTCATGTAACGTTCAACTTTTTCGTCGTTAAGGTTTACGAACGGGGTGCTGCTGTTATTGTTCTGGATAAATTCATTGGTTCTGAGGATCGCCGAAGGATCAAGATTGTTATCATCCATATAATTCCAGCTTCCTCCGAACCACCAGTATTTGGGAGAATTGTATCTGAATCCTGCAGAAAAAGCTTTCTGAGCCGTTCCACCAACTTTAAAATCTTTGATGTATGCCGTACCCAGATTGGCAAATGGCGCTGCCATTACGTCGGAAGATATATATACATTCGGATTGTTTGTATATTTATAATCTCCCCAGCTTGCAACTCCTTGTAAAGATAACGTTGGCAATACTTTAACATCGACACCCAGTTCCGCGCCCATGTTCCTTTTACTTACGTTGGACATGGTTTGGGTAACAAATGCACTGGCCGTTTTATCTTCAGTTCCTCCGGTATCAGTATTGTCAACACTGATCGTCAGCCCGTCGGCAAAGAATCTCTGAACATTAGTATCATTCTGCGTATTTACAATATAGGCCGTAGCTCTTAATTTTAAGAAAGGTGTAGACATCACGTAGCTGATATCATTAGCACTAATTACGGCGCTCTTAATATTCGGAACGGAATAATTATTTAGTCTTGCATTAACGAAGATATCATCCAGGAAAGGCGCCTGGGAAAAATAGGCTCCGTTATACACAAAGAAATTTCTTCCGTTGAGCCTGTAGATCACCTGCCCTTTAAGACCGTAATTCCAATAGTTGAAATCTTTGCTTTCTCCTAAAGAATTGTTCTGATAAAGATAATTCTGGAATAACCCTTCCCTGTTGGAAGTAGAATATCCTGCCATCGCACTGGCAAAAACATCAAACTGCCCGGTTGAGAACTTAAGTCCCGGATTTACTTTTACTTCCTGTCTTCTCAGAATATAATTGTAATTTATTTTATCTCCCTCATGCTTTTGGGTCTCAGGATCATTTATATTATAAAATCCTGAAGAACCTCTTCTGTTTGAATCTGCAAAAGGATCGATATTTAAAGCATACCTTGCCCCTAACAAGTCATTAATTTCCCGATAATATTCGGATTTGAAGTTCTGATAAGAAACATTTAACAAAAATCTTGTCTTATCATTAAAATTGTAAGTATAATGGGTTGCCGCATTCAATACTTTATCATCGCTTACATCGTTTACAAGGAAATATTTGGCACTGCCATTGGCACTGTTACGATTGGCAGCATATAAACTGTTCCAGTTAACCTGCGTAACATCTGTATTGTTACTGGTCCAGTCCAGAAGTGCCTGATCGTATCCTTCTTTTAACTGCGTATAAAGTGAAGGGTCCGTATTATTGTGATACGCGTTATAGGTAATGCTGTTGTTATAATAACTTGGTAATTTCTTGTAATAAGTCGGAGATGGGTTCTGTGCATTCTGCCAGTCCAACCTTGATCCTTTATCCTTTCCGAACTGATAAGAAACGGAAGTCCATAAATTCGATTTTTTATTGATCTTCCAGAAATCCTGTAACTGGAAAATCGGCTGGAAGCCTTTTCTTACCCTCTCGCTTCTTTTCTCACCATCCTGCCATCCCCAGTAAGAATTATAATGTACTCCACGGTAATCATAGACTTCCTGAGTGCTTGGGCTGGATGTAGATCTTCTGTAAGGGGAAGCGAAAGCATTGAAGGTAATCGTGTGGCTATCATTGAATCTCTTTTCCACTCCTAGATAAGTACCGTAAGCATCATAGAACGTACCTTCCTGGATACCCTCTTCTGCCCATCTTTTAGCGCCCATTACGGTAAATGCCCAACCTTTTTTACTCATGCCTGAAGTATACCTCAAAGAAACCCTCTGACGGTAATTCCTGTTGGTAACGGAATAAGTCGCCTGAAATCCTTTTCTGTATTCGCTGGCTTTCGTATTCTTATAAATAATCCCGCTTGCTCCGCCAAATGCATATTCTGACGGGGAATGGTTGGTAGAAATCTCCGGGTATCTTACAATTTCGTTAAGTCCTCCCCAGTTGGAAAAGTCCACATTTCCATTGTCCGATTTTACCATTGAAACACAGTTCAGCATATTTTCCGAAGTTCTGCCATCAATCCCTCTAGGACGGAACCAATAGAATCCTAAGTCAAATGCTGCAATTCTGTTGAAAATATCCTGGGACGACTGTAGTAAGCCTACCGTAGAAGCCTGTC
>JAKOOG010000270.1 GCA_022701545.1 Weeksellaceae bacterium
AACTCCAAAAGACTTTCAAGAAGCTGGAATAATACAGAATATTGACTCACTTATCTTCCCCCATCCGGGTTGGAATTAGCACCTTTACATAAAGGAAATGCAGGTTGCTAAGGTTTCCCAGGGCCAAATCCCTCCACCTTTCTTGATAATCTACCGCAAAGGTAGACTAATAAATTTAAACTGCAAAAACTAAATGATTTTTACTGATTTCTATCAATTTTTCCACTTGTGAATAAGTTGTGGATAACCTGTTAATTTCATCTTAGGAAGCTGTGGATTTAATATGAGTAAGCATGGAAATAATATGAATAAAAATTTTAACTGTTGTGAATAAAATATGGATAACGTATGAATAAGCTATTAATAAGACATGGATAAGCCCAAATTCTTTTGTGGGAAAAGATGTGGAAAACCTATTAAAAAGACGTTAATACCGCATGGATAACCACCAATTCCACCGGGGATAAAGTATGGATAAACAAAAAGGAGGTCGCTTTCGCGACCTCCTTGCGGATTAACTTACAGACTTATCCACAAGCTATTTCACAATCATTTTCTGAACAGCAACCCCCGTATCTGATTTTAAATGAACAAGATAGGTTCCTGCCGGATAATTTGTTTTCAGCTCATAGGTTCCGTTTTCACCGGTAAGCTTCAATGAATCCATCTTTCTGCCGCTTAAATCGTAAATGAAGATTTCCCCATTCTTTGCTTTGTGGTAAATTAATCTGGCCAGACCGTTTTTCACCGGATTATCCGCAATCTGAAGCGAAAGCTTATTTTCGGCATTCACATCGCTTGTGGATAGATTGGTCGTATAATTTCCAAAAATCCGGAACTCTCCCGGCTGAAGGTTAATCGGAGCCGTTGTGGACGCCACGCTGATAACCGAATTATCCATCAGGTTCTGCCATTGTCCGGTATAAGGAAAATACGGAACTACATTCTGGGCAGCCGTTGTATAGTTTGCCAACACCACTACGTTTTTCATTCCTGATGTCAATAGGTTGTCATATACATAAATCCGGGTAATCAGCCCATTCGGATCGTTTGAGAGGTTATTGGATTCGATAGTGTAGGTTTTTGACCTGAAAACCGGATACAGGTTCCTGAAATTGATAATTTTTGCCCAGGTATCATAAACCGCTTTCCGGTTGGCGTTTGTATCGTAATTCAATGCAAATGCGATCGGTTTCTGGTCTGTCCGGCATCCGTTGTTGATGGTTCCGTCCTGGCATCGGTTGATGCTGAATTCATACCCCAGCTCCCCAAACTGCCAGATCATTTTCGGACCTGGAATCGTAAAGAAGGTTGCACCGAAAGTTTTCATTCTTTCCAGTGCCGTGTTTAAGTTTTTCACATCATAGCTTCCGTTTACAGCGCCATACGCCAGATTTTTAAACATCAGCCTTTCCTCATCATGGCTCTCTCCATATCCTACACCGGACATATTGGTAAAACCGTGAAGGGAATGATTCATCCTGTCGTAATTGCTGTTTTCCTTATAGCCCATGGTATTTTGGTTATAAGGCCCGTTCTGGTTGTTCCACATCATCACGCCTTTTCCTTCAGCAATCCTGTAATTGGCCCACTGCTGCTCTTCCGTATCCGTTCCCAAATGCTCAAAGATCATGTAAGAATTCGGATCAATAGCCCACTGTCTGTCGGCATAATATTTTAAAATATCTACCCGGTCCTGCTGATAGGCATTGGTACAGGTTTCATCATTTTCCGAGCAGTTCTGGGTAAAACCTTTCGTTAAATCCCAACGGAAACCGTCAATGCGGTATTCCGTCAACCATTGCTGAAGACATCTTTCAACGTAATATTTAGTTGAAGCGCTTGTGTGATTGAAATCGTTAAATACATTATAAGAATGCTTGGGAACCTGATTAAAGTAAGGATTGTTTGCGGCAATATCTCCGTAACCGTCTCCATCAGGATCAATATTCCATAGTCTTGCCAACGGAGAGCGCCCTGTGGCATGGTTGAAAGCAACATCCAGAATGACGGCGATCCCATTCTGGTGGCACACATCTACGAATTCCTTGAATTTTTCCGGCGTCCCATATGCTTTATCCAGCGCATAATGGAAAGAAGTATTGTAACCCCATGACAGGTTTCCTTCAAATTCCATGATCGGCATCAGCTCGATCGCGTTGATATTTAAGCCTTTTAAATACGTGATTTTATTGATCAGCGACTGCCAGTTCTTTTCCTGTGTGAAATCCCTCAGCAATAATTCATAAACCACCAGATTATCTTTGGAAGGACGCTGGAAATTGGCCACCTGCCAGTTGTACGACGCCTGTCCGGTTTTAAACATAGAAACTTCAAAGCCCTGCCCGGCGGGAAATACCGGCAGATTCGGATAGGTGGAAGCAGAGATATACTGATCGTCGTAAGAAGATAAAATCTGCGGAGAATAAGGATCTGCTACTTTTTTCAGATCATTGGTCCGGTACTGAAAAGTATACAGCTGTTGCGGCGTAAGGCCGCTCAGCTCAATCCAGTATAAGTCCGGATTAGCAGTGTCCCTTTTCATTAAATAAGCATCGTTTACCGTCCAGTTGTTGAAACTTCCGATTACGTGAACAAAATTTTTAAACGGGGCGTACAAGGCAAGTCCAACCTTTGTATTATCGGTAGGGTTGTAATTGATCCCCTGTCTGATCCAGCTTGGGATAGCCTGTGAAACCACATTTCTCGGAACCTGCAAAGTGAATGCTGCATTTTTTACCGTCGAATTGGCATCCGTTGCAATCAGTTCCATGTTCGCATCCTGGGTTACGGTGTAACTGTAGGCATACGAAGTAGAAGGCGTTGATGTGGAATTAACGACCGTTCCATTAGCTTTCAGCTGGAAGGTGGCATTTACATTCGTTGTTGCCGTAATGTTGATCGAATTTCCCGTAGGAACTGATGTTAAGCTATTCGCTGCCGGATTGGTCATCGTCAGGTTTAAAATCCCGACATTGACAAAATTGTCAGATGTCTGGTGTGCTCCCGTTTTATCTTTTAATAAAAATCCAAACCGCCCGATTCCCGTTCTTCCGTAAAAAGTGGTTGGGGTAAAAGACAGGGAATAGGTATCGGCGGCGGCATTATAGCTGAGCCTGTTGGCCTCGCTGGAATTGTTCCAGCTTCCGTTGGTGGGACAATCCTGGCTGTTCTGGTAATTGGTGTCAAGAGACCACGACCAGATGTAAATGGCATTGTTCGAAACGCCCCAGGCTGCCTCATCAATCTGATTTCCCGGAACGGTTAAGGTAATGGCACTCGTTTCATTGAACGGGTTTGGTGTAATGGTGTAGCTGATCTGGCCGAACGCAAAGGCTACCATCAGCAATAAAAGACCTGAATAAAACTTTCTCATATAGTTTCTAATTTTTTAGTACAGTTGAATAAAGATAATTTATTTTTCATCACCTTTTCATTCTATACCAAAAAAAATTGTTAAGCCATTGGAATAGTACGTATTGGCCCTCAAACCTATAGGAAAAAACTGAATACATTAGTATCATTAAAAAGCAATCAGCCCCCGGAATTCTGCCGCGCCTAAATTTAAATGAGTTTAAAACAAAACAGAAGACTCCTTTTACAAAGCCTTCTGTCAATCAACTAAATATGGACGAAAATTTAATTCTTAATCACTTTTTTAGAAATGGTCTGCTGCAGGCCTTTTAATTTTATTTCAACAATATATATTCCTTTCGGTAGCCCTTGCATATTGATCTGGCTTTCTGAGAACCGGACATCCATTTTCTGCCCTACTACATTAGTAATACTTACGGCTTCAACTGATGAATCCGATTTAATATTTAAAATTCCACTGGTGGGGTTCGGGTATACCTGGATGGGTTTTACAGCAAGGCCTATGTCGGAAGTGGCCAGTGCAGAAAAATCTTTTATACATCTTACGGATTCTCCCTGACCTCTCGGCCCTCCGGAAGTCGGCGTTACGATTGAGGATCCGACATATAAATATTTACCTCCTGAATTCGCTGTTTCGGAACTCCAGAAATATCCGCGCTGTCCGACAAAGGTAAAAGCACCGGTTGTATTGCTTCTGTATCCTCCTGCCGGCAGTTTCAGAGAACTTGCATACGCTGTTGCCGGATTATTGATTCCTTCTGCCCCGACTAAAGTGACCCACTCTGCTGACGTAGGAAGTCTCCAGCCCTGGCCTACCGCTTTACATGGATCTGCCCCTTTCACCGACGTCACCGAAGATGAAGAATCTGCATTCCACCCGTCACTCGTTGCATTTGTTGCCCACCAGGAAGAACTGCCTGAACCAACGACAAAAGCATTGGTCCCGGATAAGCCGTCCGGTGAATTTGCAGAAGGCGCTGCTATCGTGGCTGAGTTTCTCAGCTGATGGCCGTCATCCCATCTTCCCCACTGGAAAAGGTCTCCGTAAGCATTGGCATCATCAAAAGATACAGCTGTCTGCGTACTGCCGAGATTCTGCTGAAGCCATACTTTTCCATCTGCGGCTCTTACGGTAGTATAACTTACCTGCTGCCCCCTGTAATTGAATCGTACACAGCCCAGGTCTCCCGGATTGCTTCCCGGATCCGTATTATTACAGGCCGGAGTAAGGGAAATTCTTTTTACTCTTGTTCCGCTTTGGGAATACGCCAGTACCAGGTAATTATTGGTTTTATCGTAAGCCAGGTCATTATAAACTGCCTGTCCATCGGAAATGAAGCTTCCTCCGAATGTGCCCCAGGTTTGGGTCGCAGCATCCAGCTTATACACCGTATTTCTAGAAAAGTCATCATTCTCCCACCGGCTGGCTACAACATACGGCGTCCCCGTGGGCGTAACAGCAATAGCAATATGCTGCACCCTGCCACTGGAGAAGTTTGCATTTCCTACCTGCACCCAGGCTGTCCCGTTGAATTTTTTTACATTTAATTTCTGTCCATTGGCGGAGTTGGAAACATAAGCCACATACAGGTTGTTATTGTTATCAATCGCGATGTCCGAATTGTACTGTTCACTGGATGATGCAGCATCCACAATACTTCCGCCTACCAGAGTCCAGTTGTCTGAAGTCGTTGCCGTCGTTGTATTTTCATATACTTTTACACCACCGGATATATTGCAGGTATAGACTTTATTGTTGTTCCCGATCACCATTTCTGCAAAAGCAGCGCCTCCGGAAAATCCGGTATTTCCGACCTGTTCCCAGGCTCCGTTTAAGAAACGCTGAACCGTCCCCGAATTATGAGTAGCATAGGTGAACAAAATATTAGAAGGAGAAACGGCAGAAGCCTGATAATTAACCGTAGAAGTAGTAGGACTCGGCAACTGCGACCAGGCATTTCCGTTAAACTCACGAACCTCCAGTCCGGTTCCCTGATTCGTATAATAGATATTGCCGTTCGGAGCCACTGACAGGGAGTTGTACGTCGCATAACTATTGGTAATCCCGGGACTGCCACCCACATAAGACCATGCATTTCCATCGAACATCTGTACCGAACCTTTGGCCGCTGCAACATCATAATAAGAAATAAAGTATTTCCCTGTCGGACTGATACATAAATTATTAAAACTTGAACCTCCTGTAGAAATAACGGATCCTCCTACATTTTCCCATTGCTGGGCATAAGAGTAATCTCCGGCGGCAAACAACAGCCCCAAACTGACAGCAATTTTTCGCATTGCAAAATATAATCTTTCAAACATGAGTAATATTATTTTTATTTATTCTAAATTATATTAATTTTGCGCAAAAGTATCAGACTTATTTAAGATCAGGTTATCATTAACAAACTTTTTGTTATCGTATTGTGCCCATTTATAAAATCATCCGTATGAAGAATCAGGGATTATTATTCAGTTCCGAAAACATTAAAATTTTTCTAAAGGAAGACTTGTATGCAGGTATGTTTTCCAAATCTGACATGATAGAAGGCAAGGCAAGCTTCAACCTTCTTTTTTTTCTCAGTGAAAATATTCATCTTAATGCTGAAGACTGCGGAACAAAATTTTTATTTAAAAGAAACCAATATATCCTGCATTATTCCCGTGAAGAAAGCACCGCAGAATTGTGGACGGAAAATGGAGAAATGCTGAAATACCTGCAGATCCAGATCCATTACGATTATATTTCAAACCTCATCCATCCGGAATCCAATAAAGAAAATGCGGATATCCTGGAAAGCATGATCCGGAACCATTACATTTTCCTGCATAAGCAGACCCCACCTTCCATGACTGTGGAAATGCACATCATCTTAAAGGAAATCCTCAGCTATTCCAAAAAAGGAATTCTTCAGAAATTATTTGTTGAAGCTAAAATGATCAAGCTTCTGCTTCTGATTTTCGAACAGTTCAATGAAAAAAATACAGTGGGAAAAATTCCCGAAATTCCTTCCGTGATTAAAAAATTTATTGATGAAAATTACCACAGAAATATAAAAGCCGAAGAACTCGGTAAATTAATCGGGATCAACCAGAACAAGATCCGGAAAGAATTCAAAGCGCAGTATCACCTGACAGTAAGTGATTATATGGCAGAGCTGAGAATGCTGAAAGCCAAGAAGCTGATCATCGATAAAGAGATGATGATCAAAGAAATCGCCATAGAATGCGGGTATGAATATGTACAGAATTTCACCAGGGCTTTCAAGAAAAAATTTGGTATTTCACCGGAAAAGCTCAGAACAGGGTCATTCAATTAAAAAAACCACTTAAAAATTAAGTGGTTTTAATATATGTTGTTTTGCTTTGATATTGCTTTTTCAGAATTCAGGTGAAAAAGCAATGACAATCAATTAATGATGTCCTTTTTCGTGGCTGTCGTGACCATGACCGTGATCATGAACAAACGGACCATGACCTTTAGGCTCGTTGTAAATTACCTCTACACCTTCCTGCTCATACACCATTTTGCTTCTGATGTCTTCAGGGTTGAAAGGCTTTACTTTTCCGAAGTACTCTTTCAAACCTTCTGTTAACCATAACGGGATAACAAATCCGAAGAACATGAAAATACACCAGAACCCTACAAGGAACATAATGATGAAAAATACGGTCCAAAGGAACTGATAAAACGGCCAAAATGCTGATAAAATCGTTATCATTTTTCTTAAAGATTTTAGGCAAAAATAGGACTTTTTATTTTTTTACACAAAAGATATACCTCCTATTTTATTATTTATTTTGATTTTAAACTAATCAGGAGCGAATATTGTTCCGTTATTGCGGATTCTTCACAACAAGCCCTGCAATATCTTTTATGATCTGGGTCGGGGAATGGCAGTCGCAATTGCTGAATCCTACAACATAGATATCTTTTTCCGGGATGTAGACGGCCATGGATTTGAATCCGAAAACACTTCCTCCGTGCTCCCTGTCGGGTACTCCATTGATATCTTTCAGATGCCATCCGTAGCCGTAGGAAAATTCCTCACCGCTATTGAGTTTATATTTTGTAAATGCTTTTCGGGTGTGGGCCGCATCCAGGATAAGGTTGCTGTTGACGGCTTTCTGCCACTTCAGCATATCTTCCACCGTAGACATCAGCGAACCGGACGCAAACGGAACGCTGAAGCTAATGACTGTTTTATTGACAAAGCCATCGCTTTTTTCATGATAGCCATATGCCCTGTTTTTAATAATTTTCCGGTCACTCGCATAAAAAGAATGGTTCATTCCTGCTTTTTCAAAGATGTTTTTTTTAACGAAATCTTCATATTTTTCACCGGAAACCAATTCGATCAGGTATCCCAGCAATACATAGCCGGAATTGTTATAGTCGAACTTCTCCCCGGGTTGAAAATCTACCGGCTCATTTTTAAAAAAGTCCACCATCATTTTGGGAGACATTTCTTTCTGGGCAATTTCCGAAAGGGCTTTCATTTTGGTGAAATCCTTTATACCCGAAGTATGCGTTAAAAGCTGATGAATTGTAATAGAGTTCCCCGAGGGATAATCCGGAATATATTGGGAAACAGGATCACTTACCTTCAGCTTTCCCTGTGCTTCCAGAATAAGGATTGAAACTGCCGTAAACTGCTTGGTCATGGAACCGATCTGAAAAACGTTATCGGTAGTCATGTCAACATTCAATTCAAGATTGGCTTTTCCAAAAGCTTTTTCATAAATAATGTTTCCTTTTCTTGAAACCAGAAACGCTCCTCCCGGAGCATTCGGATCCTTAAATCCGGTTTGTATAATGCTGTCAATCTTTTGAGTAAGCTGAGCAAATGATAGATTAACAAGAGCAATGTTTAGCAGTAAAGCGAGAAATGTTTTTTTCATGATACTAATTTGTATTGCAAAAGTAACTTTTAAAAAAGTACCATGCAATACAAAGTAGTATTTATTTTATGGATTATTCTTTAGTGAGCGAGATCTGCAAAGAAATCATTCCCTTTATCATCGGTAATGATGAACGCCGGGAAATCTTTCACTTCGATCTTCCGTACTGCTTCCATCCCTAATTCAGGGAAATCCACTACCTCAACGGAAAGAATATTGTCTTTCGCCAGGATGGCAGCCGGCCCTCCGATCGATCCTAAATAGAACCCGCCGTATTTCCCGCAGGCATTGGTAACGTCCTTGCTTCTGTTTCCTTTTGCCAGCATGACCATGCTTCCGCCTTGGCTCTGGAATTCATCTACATACACATCCATTCTCCCTGCAGTGGTAGGTCCAAAGCTTCCTGAAGCCATTCCTTCCGGCGTTTTGGCCGGTCCTGCATAATAAATCGGGTGATTTTTGAAATATTCCGGCATCGGCTGTCCGCTGTCGAGGATCTCCTTGATCTTTGCGTGGGCAATATCTCTTGCGACGATCAGCGTCCCGTTTAATTTTAATCTTGTTTTGATCGGGTATTTTGAAAGTTCGGCTAAAATTTCCGGCATCGGTTTGTTCAGATTGATCTCAACAGCTTCTTCCAGGTGTGGCGGCGTTGCCGGTAAAAATCTTTTCGGATCTGCTTCCAGCTGCTCCAGGAAAATACCGTCTCTGGTAATTTTTCCTTTGATGTTCCGGTCTGCTGAACAGGAAACACCCATTCCAACCGGACATGAAGCGGCGTGGCGCGGAAGCCTGATAACCCTTACGTCATGCGTCAGGTACTTCCCTCCGAACTGCGCCCCGATAGAACTTTCCTGGCAGATCTTCTGTACTTTTGCTTCCCATTCCAGGTCTCTGAAAGCCTGCCCGGCTTCGTTTCCTTCCGTCGGAAGGTTATCGTAATATTTTGCAGATGCTTTTTTAACAGCAGCCAGGTTGGCTTCAGCAGAAGTCCCTCCGATCACCAAAGCCAGGTGGTAAGGCGGGCAGGCCGCAGTTCCAAGATCTGAAATTTTTTCTTTGATGAATTCTTCCAGGGATTTTTCGTTCAATAAGGATTTCGTCTTCTGATACAGGAACGTCTTGTTGGCCGAACCGCCTCCTTTCGTCAAGAACAGGAATTCGTAATAATCCCCTTTTTTTGCATAGATGTCGATCTGCGCCGGAAGGTTGGAACCGGAATTCTTTTCATCGAACATCGTTAAAGGCACCACCTGAGAATACCGTAAATTTCTTTTCTGATAAGTATTGTAGATTCCTTTGCTCAGATATTCTCCGTCATCCACTCCGGTATACACATTTTCGCCCTTTTTTCCCATCACGATGGCCGTTCCGGTATCCTGGCAGGACGGCAAAGCCCCTTCTGCTGCCACCGCAGCATTCTGCAGCAAATTGTAGGCAACAAATCTATCGTTATCCGTTGCTTCAGGATCATCAATAATTCTTCTCAGGCTCTCCAGGTGAGAAGAACGGAGCATGAAAGAAACGTCTGCCATGGCTTCTTCTGCCAATAGTTCCAGCCCTTTCGGATCTATGGTTAAAATCTCGCGGTCTCCTAATTGCTCCACTTTTACATACGCTGAGGTAAGTTTTTTGTACACCGTATCATCTTTCTGAATCGGGTACGGATCCTGATATCTAAATTCCATTCTCTTTTCTTTGGCTGCAAAAATAAAACATCGTGAAAAAAGCATGAGCAAAATCAGGAACTTAGAACGATATTTATAATGATTATAAATTGCAAATGTTTCAGGCAATGATTAACTTTAGGAAAACTTTTTTAAACCACAAAAGTCACAAAAGTTTTACGTTAAAACCTTTGAAAACAAAAACACATTCGTGAAAATCAAAGATTTTCATTTTTGTGGAGCTTGACGGATTTTAATAACAATCTTAAATGCAAACTGAATTTTTTGTGTCTTTTGTGGTTAAATTAAATCTATCCACATAATGAATTACAGAATAGAAAAAGACACCATGGGTGAAGTGCAGGTTCCTGCCGACAAGTTTTGGGGTGCCCAGACCGAACGTTCAAGAAATAACTTCAAGATCGGACCGGAAGGCTCCATGCCGCATGAGATCATCGAAGCTTTTGCTTATTTAAAGAAAGCCGCCGCTTTTACCAATACGGACCTGGGCGTTCTGCCGGCAGCAAAAAGAGATATGATCGCTAAAGTATGTGATGAGATCATGGAAGGAAAACTGAATGACCAGTTCCCTCTGGTGATCTGGCAGACCGGTTCCGGAACGCAGTCGAATATGAACGTCAACGAAGTAATTTCCAACCGGTCGCATGTAAACAGCGGCGGTATGCTGGGAGAAAAAGCAGAAGTGCACCCGAACGATGATGTGAATAAATCCCAGTCTTCCAACGACACCTATCCTACTGCAATGCACATTGCTGCCTATAAAAAAGTGGTAGAAATTACGGTTCCTGCCGTTGAAAAATTGCGGGATACGCTGGCTCAGAAATCAGAAGCTTTTAAAGACATCGTTAAAATCGGAAGAACACATTTGATGGATGCCACTCCCCTGACTTTGGGGCAGGAATTTTCCGGATATGTGGCCCAGCTGAACTACGGAATCAGGGCCTTAAAAAATACATTGCCTCACCTTTCAGAGCTGGCATTGGGCGGAACGGCAGTAGGAACAGGGCTGAATACTCCCCAGGGATATGACGTAAAAGTAGCGGAATATATTTCAGAATTTACCGGCCTGCCTTTTGTAACGGCAGAAAATAAATTCGAGGCGCTGGCAGCCCATGATGCGATCGTAGAATCCCACGGGGCATTAAAGCAGCTTGCGGTTTCTTTATTCAAAATCGCTCAGGATATCAGATTGCTGGCTTCCGGTCCGCGTTCCGGAATCGGGGAAATCCACATTCCGGAGAATGAACCGGGATCTTCCATTATGCCGGGAAAAGTAAATCCTACACAAAATGAAGCAATGACCATGGTCTGCGCTCAGGTTTTAGGAAATGATACAACCATTTCATTTGCCGGAACCCAGGGGAATTATGAGCTGAATGTCTTCAAGCCGGTAATGGCCTACAATTTCCTGCAGTCGGCCCAGCTGATTGCCGATGCCTGTATCTCATTTAATGACCACTGTGCCGTAGGCATCGAGCCGAACCATGAAAGAATCAAAGAACTGGTTGACAAATCTTTGATGCTGGTTACGGCTCTGAATACCCATATCGGGTATGAAAATGCAGCCAAAATTGCCAAAACCGCACATAAGAACGGAACGACCTTAAAAGAAGAAGCGGTGAATCTCGGTCTTCTGACTGCCGAACAGTTTGACGAGTGGGTAAAGCCTGAAGATATGGTGGGGAGCCTGAAATAGAAATCTGATTTAAATAATTAATATTGCAAGAAAAACGCCGGGAAATTCTTCACCGGCGTTTGTCATTTAAATATGAATAATCAGGGGTAATCCTACCACCAGAGTGCTACTCCAAATACCAATGCCTTATCGTTTTCAAAGTTTCCGTTCCTAAAGAAATTCCCAAAGTCCTTTTTTACGAAAATACTGAAATCATTATAGGAAACCGTGAACTGTCCTCCGTAGATGAACGGGCTCACCTGATAATCGCTTCGGTCCCGGTAGCTGATCCCGTCGCCTTTAATGATGTTGTTGGTCGACATTTTTACCCCTCCGTAAATGTTGGCTCCTATTCTGAAACCCTCGGAATAATCCAAGTACTGGACGTCCATCCCGGCATTTTTGAGCCTGGAAAAATTGTACTGAAGCCCCAACGGAACGATAATATACCCTGTTCTCAGCTTGCTTTTGCTTAATCCTTTATCATAGTTTGCCAGATAAACGTTGGAATCAGTACCTTTTGCGACAAACATATTGTTGTCTATGCTCAGGGTCCTCCATGAAAAACCGATTCCCGAGATCAACCCCCAAGGACTTGTTCTGCCAAACTGATAATTGAACTTGAAACCGAATTCAAAATTTCCGGCATAGCGCAGATTATTATCCAAAGCATTATCCGGCTTATCGTTGGTCAAATTTATGATTCCGTAAGAGATATAAGGAGAAAGATCTTTCGTAGGCCTGAATTTTTTCAGCAGCTTTTGTTTCAGCTCTTCATTGGAGGTGATGTCGGAATTCAGAAGGGAAAAGCGTACCTGTTTCTGGATCATGGCATCCATATCGAATCCCAGCGCTTCGATGCGCTGATCTATTTTTTCCGAATATTTTTCGGCTACCAGGGCTTTTTGCTTATCGAAATCTGCTTTATCCTGGTTTTTGGCCTGAAGCTCCAGCAATTCTGCTTCCATCATTTTTTTTTCTTCCCGAATGATCGCATCGATTTTTCTTGCATAATCATCCACTTTTTCTTTGACAATCGGGCTTACCTCGTTATCTTCTTTCGGCTGGAGGTTCAAGACCGGTTTTTTCTGGGCATAAACCGATACCGACAGAAGGCATACGAAGCCCATCATGATAAATTTCTTGATCATATGATACGTTTTTAGTTGTTAAAATAGATTGTTAGTTTCCGTTCAGATCGATCGTGGCGACATTGCTCTTTCCTTTGGTTTTCTCAATTACGTCTTTGTGCTCAACTGAAAAAAGCAGCGTGGAAGGATCCACATACCGTTTCTTTATCACCGGCACCTTGGCAGAGTCTGCCTGAGCCATGGTTTTTCCCGGCTGAACGGGTGAAAGTTCCGATATGATCTGCGCTGAATTCTGTCTGATGACAGGCTGTTCCTCCTGTTGGGTAAAAGCAGGCAATTCCTGCTTCTGCAAATCATTTTTTATCTCTGCTGAGATATTTTCCGCAGTCTTTTTTTGCTCCCGGCTCTTAACGGCTAAATCTGTATGCTTTTCCGGGACAGGATATCCGATAGTGTTGTCAACAGCAGGCTTGGTGACCTCAACCATTTTTTCCGGCTGTTCAACCGGCTTATTTTCCTGATTGAAAAAGAGCACGGCTCCTAAACTAAGCATTAAAATAAGGCAGGCTACCAGCAGAAGCCAATTGAATGAAGGCTTTGAGGTTTTTGCCACCGCCTGGCTTTCAATTTCAGACCATAAATCTCTTGAAGGGGCGATTTCCCTTTCCTCGATCTGTTTTTTGATCTGTCGTTCTATATTGCTTTTAATAGTTTTCATTTTGCAGTGTTTTTTGTTGTTGGAGATAAATTTTTCTCATTTTTTCTTTGGCCCGGAACAGCTGGGTCTTGCTGACGGCGGTAGAAATCTGTAAGGCATCGGCTATTTCCTGGTGCGAGTAGTCTTCAAAAACATACAGGTTGAAGACCATCCGGTAAGCGTCCGGAAGCTGGTCCAGCAATTCCTGCGCATTGAAATTGAAAACCAGATCTTCCTCGTATATTTCTTCGAGATAAGCCGGATTGATATCGTCCAGGTAAAAAACCGTTTTGTGGCTCTTGATAAAATTGAGGCATTCGTTAACTACAATCCTTCTTGCCCATCCCTCAAAACTCCCCTCATTTCTGAAGCTGTCCATATTTTTAAAGATCTTGCAGAAAGCTTTGATCACGCAATCTTCCGCCTGATACAGATCGGTAATATAGCTTCTGCCGATACTCAGGAACTTTTTTACATTCTGATCATAAAAAATTTTCTGGGCTGCCGGCTCCTGCCGTTTCAGGCGGCTCAGCAAATCATCTTTTTTATTTCCAAACAGAAGCTTCATAATTATTTTGTTTCTATTAGTAAGACAGTGAAAAACCGAAAAGGTTACAGCGTCTAATTTTTTTTTGCTTTAAATTAAAGTTTTTCCTTTCAATTGATAAAAATATATTCATTGACTATAAACCAATATTTTAAAATAATAATTTAAATAAAAACGGCCGGAAAAAATTTCCAGCCGCTGATATGGTATTTTATGTAAATATTAGCCAAGCATTTTTTGTGCTTTTTTCACCCCTTCCACCAGAACATCAATTTCGCTGAAGGTATTATACACGGCAAAACTTGCCCGTACGGTCCCTGCGATATTGAAGAAGTTCATGATCGGCTGGGTACAGTGATGGCCTGTCCTTACCGCAACTCCCAGTTTATCGAGGATCATTCCTACATCCGAGGCAATTCCAATGCCTTCCAGATTAAAAGATACGACTCCTGTCCGGTTCGCTTTTTCACCGTACACCTTTAATCCTTCAATTTCCAGAAGCTGCCTCTGGGCATATTCCAGCAAAGCATTTTCATGGGTTCTGATGTTTTCATGGCCGGTTTTCAGGATAAAATCCACGGCAGCTCCGAGCGCGATGTTTCCGCCGACATTCGGGGTTCCCGCTTCGTATTTGAACGGAAGGCCGGCATAAGTGGTTTCTTCAAAAGAACAGGTGGCAATCATTTCGCCCCCACCGTGGAACGGCGGCAGGTCTTCCAGGATTTCCTGTTTTCCGTATAAAATCCCCGTTCCCATTGGCGCATACATTTTATGGCCCGAGAATACGAAGAAGTCACAGTCCATCGCTTGGACATCAATGGTAAAATGCGGTACCGACTGAGCTCCGTCGATTACAATATAGGCATCTGTATTTTTACGGGTTCTTGCAATAATTTCTTCTACCGGATTGATTACTCCCAGTGCATTGGAAACCTGATTCATGGAAACAATCTTTGTTCTTTCACTCAACAGAGTATCGAAAACGTCCAGCTGAAGAATCCCGTTTTCATCCATCGGGATGACTTTCAATCTGGCTCCGGTTCTTTCGCAGAGCAGCTGCCACGGGACAATATTCGAATGGTGCTCCAGATAGGAAATGATGATCTCATCATCTTTTTTTAATTTCTGCGTTAAAATATAAGAGATGAGGTTCAGCCCTTCGGTTGTTCCTTTGGTAAAAATTACTTCAAAATCATGTTTTGCATTGATGAATTTCTGGATTTTTCTTCTGGAAAGCTCCATTTCTTCTGTTGCCAGCTGGCTTAAGGTATGGATTCCCCGGTGTACGTTTGCATTTAATTCTTTGTAATAAGCTTCCCAGACCCTGAGTACCGAATCCGGTTTTTGAGAGGTCGCTGCATTGTCCAGGTAAACCAACGGCTTACCATTCACCTTCTGATCTAATATAGAAAACTGACTTCTGATTTCCTGAATGTCAAACATTTATTAAATTTTAAATTAAACGTTCTTATTTAGAACTCTTCAAATTTACGGCTTTTTTTCCAAAAGGAAACTGACGGTTGTTAGCAATAGATTGTAAATCAATAGAAAGATTCAATGGATTCAATTTAAATCCTTTAGCTCTAAAGGCTGGAAGAGGGATGAGGGAAATTTTCCCGGTAAAATTCGAATACAAAGATCAGAAAGCTCTTTTTAATGCTAAATGTTTTAAGTTTCACAAAGCCGTTCCACTTATATAAGAATACAAAGATTTTTAAAATTAACCGGAGTCATTAATTTTCTTTTAATTTTTAAATAAAAAAACCTGCCAATGCATTGACAGGTTTTCATATTTTTAGATAAGAAATTCTTATTCTGCTGCAGTTTCGTCAGCTGCCGGAGCTGCTCCTTCTTCTGCTGCCACTTCTTCTTCATCATCTTCTTCAACTGCTGCTCCACCTTTCATTGCATTTCTAGACATCTTCACAGCAACTACTACTGCGTTGTCCGGGTGCATGAAAGAATATCCTTCTGCTTTGATACCTCCTACATAAAGTTTATTACCGATTCTTAACGGCGTAACATCTACAACGATTTCGTCCGGTAAGTTAGCTGGAATAGCTTTCACTTTCAATTTTCTGAAAGACTGACGAAGAACACCACCTGCAACAACACCTTTGGAACGACCTGTAATTCTTACAGGAACTTCCATCACTACCGGCTTATCGTCGGCTAGCTGATAGAAATCTGCGTGAAGGATTTTGTCTGTAATCGGGTGAAACTGAATATCCTGAAGAACAGCCGGAATTGTCTGACCATCAACCTCAATAGATACCGTGTGTGCTTCAGGAGTGTATACCAAGCCTTTGAAAGATTTCTCTGTAGCAGAGAAGTTCAAAGGAGCTCCACCTCCGTAAACAACACAAGGAACTAATTCAGCATCACGTAAAGCTTTTGTAGACTTTTTGCCCACGCTTTCTCTTTTTGTACCTTGAATTGTAATAGATTTCATTTATAAAAATTTAAAAAATT
>JAKOOG010000275.1 GCA_022701545.1 Weeksellaceae bacterium
GGAATTCTTTATTACAGCCGGAGATTTTGTAAGCTTTAAAAAAATATCTCAGGAGACCTCTCTGCCATTCAGTGCATTCTGTTTATCCGTGTTCTTGAAAATCATCAACAGCTATAACGATGAAAGCAGAAAATTCTACGGGGTAATCAGTAACAACAGGGAGAATTCAGAATATGAAAAAGTGCTCGGTGTATTGAACAATTTAATCATTTCATCCTATCCGGATTTTAGCACCTATTCAATTCCGTCAATCCTGAAGAATTACGGAGAAATGATAGAGGCCAGAACAACACAGAAAATTCCATATGAAGTGATCAGAAGAGAGATACAGGAAGCGGAAAATAAAGACATTGAAAGTAATATGATAGGGATATATAATTATTTGAATCAAAGCAACGAAACAAAAGAGCACGCAGGATTTACTGAATATGAAATGGCATCGACTGATTTTAAAGGACTTAATTTCAATGCATTTGAATATGCCAATGGAGTCCTGCTTCACCTGTCGCATCCTTCATCACAAAAGAAGATCTGTTTCCGGGAATATATTCAGGAATTCTTAAATTTTATAAAAACACAATAATCATTTATACTGCATATGAAAAATTTAAAACTGTTATATCTCTTAACTGTATGTATGCCCTTAATTTTTTATTCCCAATATAAAATAAACGGGAGGGTTTTAAGTAAAGAAAAAGTTCCGCTAAAAGACATAGAGGTCGTTTTTTCGGGGAAAAATCAGAATCAAGATAAAAAAGTAACCACGGATGAGAATGGCGGTTTCGTTGCCGAACTTGCAAAAGGCAGCTACAATCTGATCATAAAAGATTCTGAATACAAGTATTTTGAAAAGGCAGTGAATGTTGATTCTGATATGAAAACCGGAGATATCGAATTACAGTCTTTATCCAAAATGATTGAAGAAATAAAACTGACATCGTCTCCTAAAATGGTGGTTCAGAAAATTGACAGGGTGGTATTTAATGTAGAAAATAATGCGCTTGTAAATAAAGGAAATATTTTTGAATCCCTGAAAATGGTACCCGGGCTCGTTCTGAAAAACGACCAGATTGCCATGCTGGGAAGAGATGCGGTAAAGGTAATGATCGATGGCAGAATGATCAACCTGAGCGGGGACGAGATAAAAAATTTCCTCAGATCGATACCCAGCGAAAATATCAGGTCGGTAGAAATCATCAGCAACCCCTCCGCACGTTATGAAGCAGAAGGAAACAGCGGGATTATTAATCTGGTTCTTAAGAAGGTGAAAAATAATTCCTGGAGTAACGGTATCACGCTTTCCCAGGATGTGGCAAAAGCAAAATATATCCTGAGAGGGGCAAGCAACAGTTTTACCTATCAGAAAAATAAAATCAGTTTTCTATCCAGTCTGCGGTATGATTACGGTGACATATTTGTAAACCAACGCTTAGACACTTATTTTTCAGAGCCGTATCTTTCTGATTCCGGACAGAAATGGAACTACAACCAGCTTTTCGGAAGGTTTTTAGTTGATTATGAACTCAGTGCCAAAACAAAATTCGGAGTACAATATCAGGGATCTGTCAATAATAATTATATTGATGATCATATCAGTACAACAGTCACCGACAGCAATTTAACCCCTAAATTTTTCCTAAACGGAGATGGCCATACCAAGGATCAGAATACCAGTCATTTATTAAACTTCCATCTGGAGCAGAAACTGGATACCATCGGCCGGAAGGTCAGTATTGATCTGGATTACCTGAGTTACAATACGGATAGGGGAAATACCATCCTTTCCGATAAATATGATACGGAGAATAATTTTGAGGGTGCGAATTTTTTCAATCAGGCGATCTCAGATCAGATGATCAATAATTATAATGCAAAGTTTGATATTGATCATCCGGGAAAATCGGTGAATTTATCATATGGAGGAAAGTTCACCTTTACCGATACCCAATATCAGCTGGATAATTATGATCTTTTAGCCGGTGGAACCCCTCAGGTAAACAAATTTAAATTCAATGAAGATATTCAGGCGCTCTACCTCAACGGAACAAGAAAATTTTCCGACAAATGGGAGCTGCAGGCCGGCTTACGCGCAGAATATACCCAGACGAAAGGATATTCCGTTCTGATCGATCAGACCGATTACAACAAATACCTCCGGCTGTTTCCTTCATTATTTGTTAAATATGATATGAATGATAAAAACAGCCTCGTATTAAGTTATGCCCGGAGAATACAAAGACCATCTTACGGACAGATGAACCCTGCACGTTTCTACACCAACAGCCAGACTTCATCCATGGGGAATCCCTATCTGAGACCTTCATATGTTGATAATGTAGAATTATCCCATACGTACAGAAATTTTACTTCAAAATTGGCATTTAATATAAATTCCAATGCATTCGATGTGATTTTCAAATCTAATGAAGCAACCAAAGAACTCATTTCCACCTATGATAATTATTACCGCAGTTATGGATATTCTGTTACGGAATCATATGATTTTAAAACATTTTCCTGGTGGAAGAGCTATGTGACTGTTTTTATGAATTATTCTAACTCGCAGAATATCAAAGATTATAACCTATTGATGAGAAACGGGTTCGAGTTCTTCGGATCACTTAATAATTCCCTTAATCTGAATCACTCAAAAACGTTAACGGCAGATTTGAATTTCTGGTACGGCTCACCTTTTAACCGGAACGCCTATCGTTATTCGGCAGGGAGTTCCCTGGATGCGGCACTCTCTTATAAAACCCCGTATAAAGGATTGAATCTAAGCTTTGCGGTCTATGATATATTTAATTCCGGCCCGCGTATGATGACTTCGGAACTCAATGGGATTGTACAGACGTATGTTTCCTTTACCAATAACCGGTTTTTCAGAATTTCGGTAAATTATTCTTTCGGAAATGATAAAATCACTAAAAAAGAAAGAGGTTTCGGTAATGAAGATGAAGTAGGAAGAAGCAGATAATATTTTAGAAAAATTTTATGAAAAAAGTATTAATTTATATTGATCCATTTATTGGGCATATCATTCCGACACTTGGCTTATCTGAAAAACTGGTGGAAAATCAATTCGATGTCCATTATTGTGGAGTGCCTGATGTAACAGAAATCATTGCCAAGACACAATTTTCATGTTCTACCGTTTTTGAAGAGTATTATCCTAAGGGCACCGTACAAAAGGATACTGAGGTTAATGCCAATGTAATCAGTTCCATCTTAAACGGGGAGCTTGATGAGCTTATAGATGAAATTAAGCCATCAATTTTAATTATGACCGCATATAATCCGGTAGAAGCAGCAGCGTTCTATTATAAATATAATATAAAAATTTTTTTATTATATTTTTATTTCCCGGTTAATACGGATTTTAGTAACATATCATTTACTGATATTACAAAAGAAAGGGCCGTTAACTTACTCATGAATGACAACAATGTGGGAGCCGTAAATTTCTTTATTGACTTTCTGATAAGTGAGGGACATCCTATCAATTCACTGGAAGATATATTATCCGTTTTTGATCATTTTTATAATATCATACTATCATCTCCCGACTTTTTAACGGAAACTCCCATTATAAACCCTCATGATTTATATATAGGCGATTGTCTGCCGAAAGATAACATACTGGTATCCTCCTTTGATATGGAAAGTTTGAAAAATAAATTTTACGAACAAAAACGGTCAGGTAAAAAGCTGATATATTTTTCTTTGGGGTCCTGGGCAGATCAGATTAATGATGAAAAGGCACAACTCATCATTCAAAATATCATTAAATCTGCCGGTGATCCCCTGTTGGATGATTATGTGATCCTTATAGCCGCCGCCAATTTATATGAACGATATAAGCAGCATGAATCAGATAAAATAATTATGTACAAATGGGTTCCGCAAATGGAGATGCTGCAGTATGCAGATATCGCTGTTCTGCATGGCGGGATGGGAGGCATTAAACACAGTATAATGAATGAGGTTCCCATGATTATAGCCCCTCTGGATTTTGATCAGTCTGAAAATGCAGACCGGGTGGTTGCTCATAGGTTGGGAGCGAAAATGGATCCTTTTTCAATGAGTGCAGAGGAAATAGTATCCAAAATAAATGAAGTTCAGAATAATGATGAAATAAAATCCGGACTGAAAGAAATGAGGAACAGCTTTAAGGAAATTTCTGAAAATAATACTTTAATGCGTTTACTCAGCGCCGAACCTATATATTAAGTAAAACAATGATAAATAAACAACTTTTTTTGCTGCACTTTGCAGGCGGCAATAAATATTCTTATAATTTTTTGCAGAACCAGGTGAAATCAGATATCGAGTTTATCCCGATTGAGCTTCCCGGCAGAGGAGCCCGGTTTGAAGAAAGCCTGATCAGAAATAAAGAACAGGCAATACAGGATCTCTTTTTACAGATAAAAAATAAAAGAAATGGAAAGCCATATGTAATTTACGGCCATAGTATGGGTGCAATATTAGGATTCTCAGTAACCGAAATGCTGGAAAAAGAGAATGATCGGCCGGATTATCTCATCGTGTCCGGGAACCCGGGACCTTTAAAGGGCCACAGTTTTTCCCACCGGTATAATCTGGATGATGAAACCTTTAAAGAAAGAATCGCAGAATTAGGAGGGATTCCCAATGAAATTCTTGAAAATCACGAGACGTTTACATTTTTTTCCGCCATCATGAGGGCTGATTTTGAATGCGTTGAAAAAGACCGGCAGTATGAAGAAAATAAAATTATTCAAACGCCTATTTATGCAGTAATGGGAAGTGAGGAACCCCTGTCTTCGAGAATTGAGAACTGGAAAAATTTTACAAAATCTTCCTTTAATTATCTTATTCTTGAAGGGAACCATTTTTTTATACATCACCACAGTAGAGAAATCGGAAAGTTAATTAATTATTGTTTCGTATAGTCCATAGAATTTCACTTATGTTAAAAATAAAATCACAACATATAGCCCTGATATCAGTTTATGCTCTGGTAAGCAGCTTATTAACGCTTGGTATCATCTACATAATCAATAACACGCTGTCAGGTAAGTTTTCACTGAACGCATATATCTATACTACCTTCTTTTCCTTTGTAGTCTATGCTTATTTATTGAATATTTTCTTTCAAAAGCAATTGAATAAAATAACGTTTGATCTGCTTACCCGGATGGAAAAACAGTTGTTTCAGAAAATTTTGGAAACCCCTCTGATGAAGATTGAAAAATGGGGAACCCAGAGATTCTATACGGCAGTAGAAGATATCAGAATCTTTTATTCATTGCCCGGCGTAATTACTTCAGCATTTTCTTCACTGCTGATGGTTGTACTTTGTATAGGATATCTCATCAGCCTGTCCTGGATATCAGCGGTCATCATTATCATCTGTATCATCATTATTGCGGGAATGTATTATCTTGTCATCAACCTCCTGTCAAAATCCATAGAAAAAATCAGAAAATACAATGAATTTTATTTTGGATATGTGCAGGACGTCGTAAACGGGTTTAAAGAATTAATGATCAGTGACAAGAGAAAACAAAGACTGCGTGAAGACTATGTATACAAAAATAGAAATGAGGCGTATAAACTGGATTTTAAAATCAGTTTTTCCTTCCTCTCAATAGGGTTTGTCAGTCAGTATGGAATGTATATTATTATAGGGGCAATTCTTTTTATTATGCCGGAATTAGGCTGGCTCAAAAAAGAATTTGTAATTCCCTATGTTCTCGTTATATTATTTATAGGGGGACCAATCAATGCTCTTGTTAATCTGCAGGATATTATAACCCGTTTATTTGTAGCTAAAAAACGGTTGGACAGCTTTTATGAAGATTTTAAAAATGACAGCCCTGCTCAGAAATCCCGTAAAGAATATGCCGGTGATTTCTCAAAATTTAGTTTTGAAGATATTCACTTCAATTATAAAAATGAAAATGCAGATGTCAATTTTAAGCTGGGTCCTGTGAATCTGGAAATAAATAAAGGAGAGGTTATTTTTATTGTTGGAGGCAACGGAAGCGGAAAAAGTACATTCATTAATATTCTGACCGGCCTGTATGTACCGGACCAGGGCAGCATATTTTTAGACGGAAAGAGAATCGAATCGGAAAAACAGGTTCAGAGCCTTATTTCAGCAGTATTTACCAGTAATCACCTTTTTTCTCAGAATTATGATGATTACGAACTGAAAGATAATGAAAAGTATAAAAGGCTGCTTGAAATTTTCAAACTGGAAAATGTGGTAAAAGATGATTCTGAAGAATCTGCAAGAAGGCAGTTTTCTAAAGGACAAAGCAAGAGAATGGCTCTTATTTTTGCACTGCTGGAAGACAAGCCGGTTTTGGTGCTTGACGAATGGGCTGCAGATCAGGATCCCTATTTCAGAAAATACTTTTATGAAGAACTAATCCCCAGATTGAAGAGCGAAGGCAAAACAATTATTGCTGTAACCCATGATGACAGATACTTCCAATACTGTGATAAACTGTTAAAGTTCGACAGTGGTAAGATCGTAAAAGAAGATGTTCCTGAGAATTTCCAAAACGTCTATTTCTAATATTGATATTGTATGAAGTTAACTCTTCCCCAGCAGGATATCTTTTTTGAACAATTATTATATCCGGATATGCCTATCTATAATATAGGTGCTAAAATAGAAATAAAGGGCGAAATAAATTTTAGCACTTTTCAGCGGGCTTATATTGAAATGATAGGCCAGCATGATGCTTACAGGAGCTTTTTGAGCGAAAAAGACGGCCTGCCGGTTATAAACATACGATCTGGGGAACCCAGAACCCTGGAGTTTATTGATTTCTCAGACAGAACCGATGCTGTGGCTGTGGCTGATGACTATATACAGAAAGAATTTTTATTGCCTTTTAATTTGTTGAAAGATCCTTTTTTATACCGGTTTGTGCTGGTAAAATGCCATCAGAACCTGTATTACCTCTTTTCAGTATATCATCATATAATCACAGACGGCTGGGGCACGTCCCTGATGTTCCAGAGATTAAGTAAAAATTATAACGACCTGCTGAATTTTGATGAGGTACAGGAGCAATATTCATATGAATATAAAAAATTTATTACTGACGATCAGGAGTATCAGAATTCTGAGGCGTATCAAAAAGACAAACAGTACTGGGCTGAAAGATACAGGGACTTACCACAGGTTGTTTTTAGTAAAAAAGACACTGCACATAAAAACCATGCATCAAGTGAGCGCCACGAACTCATTGTGAAAAGAGAAGACTACAACAGGTTTATCGAACTAGGGGAAAAACACAATTTTTCTACATTTCACAGCTTATTGGGTATACTTTTCTTTTATTTCGGCAGGATTAGTTATAGTGATGATTTTGCGATCGGGATTCCGGTGCTTAACAGGAGCAGTAAAGTATTCAAAAAAACGGTAGGTCTGTTTATGGGGGTTTCTCCTCTAAGAATGAAACTGAATTATGAGAACAGCCTGACTGATCTTATAGAAGATACGAAAAAGCAGCTGATGGCAGATTACAGGCATCAGAGATATCCTCTCGGAAAAATAATACAGGATTTAAAATTGTATAATGAAAAAGAGAAACTGTTCAATCTTGCATTCTCTTATGAAAAACAGAATTATGCTGATCATTTTGAAGGAACGGTAACCACCGTACTACCTCTTACCAATAAAGCTGAAAGAGTGGCATTGGCTATTTACGTGAGGGAGTTTGACGACAAAGAAAACATAAAGATCGATTTCGATTATAATACGGCATATTTTGATGAACGGACCATCATACAATGTACGGAACACATCAGTCATTTGATGGTAAATATCCAAACGCTCGCAGATAAACCATTGAAGAATATTTCATTTCTGTCTGGTGAAGAAGAAAAGCAGCTTTTTTCCTTTAATGAAAAAGTAATCAAGATAAAGCAAGACGGTCATGAGCAGACTTTGATTGACTTATTCAGCAGGAGGGTTCTGGAGTTTCCCGATAAAGAAGCCATAGCCGACGGTGCCTTATCATTATCTTATACAGAAGTTGACCGCATTTCATCTCAGGTAGCTCATTTTATATTAAATAATTATGCTTCCGAAAACGTAATTGCAGTTCTACTGAATCGTTCAGCTCTTATGGTATGTACCCTGCTGGGAATAATGAAAGCCGGAAAAGCTTACATTCCCCTTGATCCTGAATTTCCTGAAAGCAGGCTGCAATATATTGTAGAAAACAGTGAAGCCAGGCATCTGATATCTGATGAAAAAATTCCGGTTGAACTTACAGGGATCAACAAGATTTCTCTACACAATATTCTTGAACACAGCCATGAAGCCGCTGAAAAGAGCGTCGGATCTGAAGATACAGCCTATGTTATCTATACTTCCGGATCTACCGGAAATCCTAAAGGAGTTGAAATAGGGCATGATTCTTTATTGAACCTGTTAAAAAGCATCAGCCTCTGGCCGGGAATGAATGCCGGAGATAAATTATTCTCAGTCACAACCTATTCTTTTGATATTTCTATTCTGGAGTTTTTCACCCCTTTAATTAACGGGGCAACACTATATATAGCTGATGAAAACATCCTGAAAAATCCCATAGCAACAATACAGGAGATCGCACAAGTAAGTCCTTCCGTCATCCAGGCAACACCAAGCTTCTTCAGGAGACTCATCCGTTTTGGCTGGGTACCGGATTCAGGATTAAAAATATTATGCGGTGGAGACGTACTTAGTAATGGGCTGATAGAAGAGCTCCTCCCGCACTGTAATGAAATGTGGAATATGTATGGGCCTACGGAAACTACCATATGGTCCTCAATTAAAAAAATAGAAAAAAATACTTCCCCTCAGAATATAGGAAGCCCAATTGCCGAGACGTCTTTTTATATTTTGGATGAAGATCTTAATCTTTTACCCATAAACTCTATCGGAGATATCTACATCGGAGGAAAAGGTCTTGCAAAAGGATATTACCATAATGAACAGCTTACTTCAGACAGGTTTATAAAAAACCCTTTCAGAAAGAGAGGACTGATCTATAAAACTGGAGATGTAGGTAAATGGAACGAAACCGGTGAAATCATTTTCCTTGGAAGGAGTGACCATCAGGTTAAAATAAATGGCTACAGGATTGAACTGGGAGACATTGAAAACCACCTGAGTACAATTGAAAATATTGAGGACTCTGTGGTGGTGGTTAATGAATATGACGGTGAAAAAAATCTGGTAGCTTATGTAAAGACTCGTGCAGAAATAAATATTCCGGGAATTTATGATAAGCTGAACTCAGACCTGCCTTATTATATGGTTCCTCAGTTTATTTTTTCCGTAGAAGATTTTCCGCTTACTCCCAATAAAAAAATAGACCGGCAGTTGCTGTCGGCTAAAGAACTTCCCTTTTTACCGGAAGATGGCTGCAAAAGGACAGTTGATGATGATCTGCTGATTGATAAATTAAAAGTAATCTGGAAAGAAGTTCTGCATCTACGGAATGATATTCAGCTGGAAGATAATTTTTTTGAATTGGGAGGACACTCGATCTTGGTTACCAAATTAACGAATCTGGTCAATAAAAATTTCTCGGTTCATCTATTAATGAAAGACGTTTTTGAAAATCCGGATCTTTATTCTTTATACCGTTTTATTCTGAAGAAAAAAAATAAACATGAGGTGATCCCGGCTGCGTCGGTACAGGCTGTTTATAAAGCCACTCCCACACAAAAAAATATATGGTTGGCCTGCCAGAGGAAAGAGGTTTCACCGGCATTCAATATGTTTATGGAGTTTGATGTAACAGGTAATATAGATGTTGTTTTGTTGGAGAAATCCGTGCAGAGCATGATATCGACAAATGAAATATTGAGAACTAACTTTGCATTGCATGATAACACTGTCTGCCAGAAAATTAATGCTTTTGGAAATGTTCATTTTTCTTTAGAGATGAAGGAAGTAGATAACGAAGCGGACTATAAATATCTTGTTAACCAGTATATCGGTTTTTGTTTTGATCTTGAGAGGGAATTACTGTTAAAATTTATGATTCTTAAGATTGGGGAAAGATATAAGATTCTTTTCCTTACCCATCATATTATTTTTGACGGAATTTCTACAGAACTGTTCATTAAACAGCTGATGTCAGTTTATAATAACTCCTCCTTTGTCATAATTCCGGCAGGTACTGAAATACAGTTTAAGGACTACAGTCATTGGTATAATCAGAATACGGATATCGGAAAAAATAATCTTTTCTGGGAAAAATATGTTGAAGGATATCAGTACGAACCTTTTCTGAAAAAAGAAGTTTCAGTACCGGAGAATTATAAAGGAAATCTATTTACTGTTTCTTTAGACAGTTCTCTGTCAGGCCGCTTAAATGACCTATCAAGAGAAAAAAAGACGACTCCTTATCTTTTAATGCTGACTTCCTTGCTGGTGTTATTAAATAACATTTCAAGACAGTCGGATATTTGTATAGCAACAGTTGACTCCGGTAGATCAGTTCCGCAGGTACAGTCCCTTCTCGGGGTTTTCATAAAAAGTCTTTTATTAAGAGTGAAGCTCGGAGAAGAACCGTTCACCGAAATACTTAGAAAAGTGACTTATGAATTTTTAGAAGTTAATAAATATGAAGAAGTTTCAAACAATAACTTTTTGAAACATAATGTTGATATCATGTTTGTAGCCCAGAATCCTGATTTTAGTTATCATATGATGGACGGGTTTTCAGATTTTTCAATACAGTCTGTGGAACAGGATTCGGTTTTTAATAAATTTCCTGTTATAATGAATGTCATTAATGATGGAGATCACATCCACATTGATGTCAGCTATAACAAAAGCCTTTATAAAGAACATATAATCAAAGATTTCTCTAAAACCTATATTGACTTTCTGAAGCATATTTTATCATTAAACTCTGAGCTGGATTCCGGATATAAAGATTTTTTTTATGCTAAAAATTCCCTTGATATTGATTTTGACTTTTAATTATGCTTACACTATATTATTCTTTTATCAGAAAGGAAGCTCATGAATTTCTGATATCAAATTACAGGCATGAGCTGAGCAGTGATTTTCAAAACAGGATTTTGAAGTACAGGAATTGGTCAGATGCACAATTATCACTTTTAGGCAGGATCATGCTGTTTGATATCGTGAAAAAAAAATACCACTTACCCCTTACCGATCATAACATTGACTTCACTGAAAATAAAAAACCATTTTTTAAAGATGCCCCTATTTATTTTAATATTTCGCACGCTCACCACATTTCCATTTGTGGAGTTACGAAAGACAGTGAAATAGGAATTGATATTGAAAAAATTCAGCCTGTAAAAGTTGGAGACCTGGACTTTTGCTTTACGCCCAACGAAAAGGAAAAGATCTGCAGAAGTATGGATAAAGAACGGTTGATTATTGATATATGGACCAGAAAAGAGTCCCTGATAAAATTAGTAGGCAAAGGCCTGACTATTCCGCTGAGTGAAATTGAAACCCAGTCTGCCGAAGATAATATACTGCTCTATAAACGGCAGAATTTTAATGTTAGAAAAATAGATATCGCCGATGATTACTGCTGTTACGTATGCTCGGAATCACCCATTGAAGATATATATATAAATGAATTTAAAAATTAATTACGCTATATGAAGAACCCGAAAGTATTTTTTTTACTATTTATCATGATATCCTCATTTTTGTTTGCACAAAGAGGCGGATATACCATTACCAAAACAAAACCTTTTTTTGATGAAGAACATCTGAAAAAAGATAAAACCATAGAGTGGGGGTACCTTTCTGTTCCTGAAAACTGGACCGCTCCGGACGGTAAAATAAAAATCGCATTTACTGTTCTCAAAAAGAAGAAAAAAGCATCCCAACAACCCTTATTATATATAGAGGGCGGTCCCGGTCAATCGGGAATCGGATCATTCGGCTATTTTCGCGATCATCCGTTGAGGGATTACTCAGACATTATATTGGTAGATGTGAGAGGCGTAGGAAATTCCTTACCCAGACTATGCCCCGAACTGGGAAAAGAAATATTTAAAATTTTATCCTCCAATGAATCTGCTGCCGCTGACGAGAAAAACAGGTTATTTGCCACAATGAACTGTAAAAATGAACTGTTAAGAAAAGGGATTGATCCTGCCAACTATAACAGCATGAATATAGCCAATGATCTTCACGCGCTTAAAACAGCATTGCATTACAACAGATGGAATGTTCTTGGCGTGTCGTACGGAACCTATATTTCACAGGTTTATGCCAATTCATTTCCGGATGACTTCAATAAAATGATTCTGGATTCATCCATTAATAATATTTCTGAATATTATGATAAGATCAATGACCATTATTTGAAGGAATTAAATATTGTATTCTCAAAATGTAAACAGGACCCAGCCTCAAATAAAAAATTCTCGGATCTCGAAAAAACCTATTATGAGGTGATAGCCGATCTGGATAAAAAGCCATTGACGGTAAATGTCCCCAAAGATCTTCTGGAAAAAGAACGTTTTACTTTTAATAGCGAAGATTTTAAAATCGTTATTCATCAGGCTTTATATAATAAACAGATGACCGAAGTACTACCGGTAATCATTACTTTATTTCATGAAAGAAATGCAGAGGCATTAAGCTCGGTAGTGGGTGCATTCTCTGGTGTTTTCGGTGCTCTGGATTTTGGAACCTATTACAGTATGCTGCTAAGTGATGTACTGCCTTACAATTCATTAAAATACTATGATGAAGATGCTGCAAAATATCCGGGATTAAAAGGCGGTTTATCATTTTACAGAAGTGACTTTCTGATTAATAGCCACTGGAATACGAAAAGTGTTGCGCAGAATATATTGGATTATAAGAAAATATCTAAAATTCCAACGATGATCCTGGCAGGGGAATTTGATCCGATTA
Organism: Weeksellaceae bacterium; assembly: GCA_022701545.1. Taxonomy (GTDB): domain Bacteria; phylum Bacteroidota; class Bacteroidia; order Flavobacteriales; family Weeksellaceae; genus Chryseobacterium. The sequence continues at coordinate 12,917 of JAKOOG010000275.1, forward strand.
CCCCTGTTTCAAATGCTCAGTCATTAGCCGGACTGCTTAATGCGGAGCTGATCATATTTAAAAATGAAAACCATGCCCTTTTATTCAATCAGGAAGGAAGCGGATTTATCAATAACTTCATTAAGGATACCTATCAGCAAAAGCCGTCAGTTAAAATCATGAGTTCCTATAAAACAAATTTTGTAACGGATATTCATATAAATCCAGGCGTTCCGAAGCTGGCAGCCTTTATCGGGAATTTCGATCTTCTGAATTTTGCTCCTTTAATTCTGGCTTATATTCTTATGATGATCGGAATCATATACTTTTCAATGCACGTCATCAGGAAAAGAAAGGAAGAAGGCTTACTCAATAAACTTTTTTATGGGCTGCTTATTCTGTCCTGTTTACTGGCAATTATAATAATGGGCGGGTTTATTTATGCTATTCAGGATGCGGTAAGTTCTAACTTCTTTATATGTGCATTCGGAATAAAAGAAAAGTTCACCAGTTTGTTTTCCCTTCTTGCGGTATATGCCGCGACTGTACTTTTGTTGGTAATATTCCTCATAAGAATCAATAAATACCAGCATAAAGTTATCATTATATCCCTTATTTTTTCTTTAATATTAATCCTTTTTTACTTCTGTTACTGGGGGTTTTTTAATTAATACCGTATGAAAATAATTCAGAGTTTTTGGTCGAAACCAAGCTATAAAAAGAAAAATGTAAAAGTCCATGACCGGAATAACGGAGGCTGGACCGACAAGAAATATAATTATTTCAGCTGGGCTTTGAGCTGTCTGCAGTTCAGGAAATATTATGAAGATGTAGAATTGATTACTGATGAAACAGGATATGAAATTTTAATTGAAAAACTGAAGCTGCCATATACGAAAGTGGATGTATGCTTAGATAAAATCAATCATTACCATGAAGATCTGTGGGCTTTGGGGAAAATATATGCCTATAGTATCCAGGACACCCCTTTCATCCATGCCGATGGAGATGTATTTATCTTCAGGAAATTTGAAGAATCATTTGAAAGTTCTCCTATTCTTGCCCAAAATATCGAAATGGGGTATCCTGTATATAAAGAAACTTTCAAAGAACTGCAGGATCATTTCACCTACATCCCTGAAGATATTTTGAAATATTATGATACTTTCGGAGAGGTAAATGGTATTAATATGGGTATAGTAGGAGGGAATGACATCCCTTTTTTCAAACAATATACTGAAAAGGCTTTTGAATTCATAGACAGAAACACAGACCACTTATCCAAAATCAATAATATAGGGCTTTTTAATATTATTTTTGAGCAGACTCTTTTATATTCAATTGCAGATAAAGAAAGAATTCCGGTAAATTTTTATATTAATAATATTAATCAGGGATTCGACGGTATTTGTGATGTATTGGGAAGTTCTCATCAGCGTTCTTATCTTCATGCTTTAGGGCCATTTAAAACTGTGAATCTTATTGCAGGACAGATTGAAGACTTACTTAGAATATCCTATCCAAGATACCATCAGAACATCATCAGACTTCTTAGAACGCATCAGATATGAGATTAAATATAAAAATAGACGAATATGCAGCCGCTGTATCAGAGTTAAGTTTTAAAGATCTGCAGAATCTAGCACAAAATAATAAGCAGAAAATTGAACATCAGTATCTTGTATACGATAATATTGAAAACATAGAATACGGAATTACAGGATATCTGTTTTTTCTGTTGGAATACTACAAAAAAAATAATAGGCCCGGGCTGCTCGATATCATTGAAAAGCAAAGTCTCAGCTTGATCGCTTATTGTGACGGTACAGCAACGGCAAATTACGCTTTATACACAGGGAGATGCGGAGTTGCCTATTTCTTATTGAAGCTTTATGAGATCGCTCCCCGGAAGATTTACTTAGAAAACAGTCTGAAAATTGTAAAAGATTCTGAAAAGGAATTTTACCATTCCGGATATACTTCTGATTATCTGCTGGATGGAAGGGCGGGCGTACTGTTTATTCTTCTTGATCTGTTCACCAAGACTGGGTCTCAGGAAACAGAAGAGCTGATCAATAAGTACCAGAAGAAAATAATAAACAACAGCATACTTACCTCCCAGGGTATTTCATGGATTTCAAAAGAAGAGATTTGTATAGAAAATTCCTGCGATTTCGGACGGGGATCGCTGGGTATCCTGTTTGTATTGAAATATATGGAGGTGATTTCAAATAATGAGAATATTCAGTTCTATATTATACAAACTGAAAAATATATTGAAAACTTTATTTATCAAAAGGAAAAAGAGATCAGTTTAGAAGGCTGTAATTTTATGTCCGATACAGAAAAAAGGTATCTCCTTAAGATTAATTCGGGTAAAGAAAATTATCTCAGGATTCTTAATATATTGTCAGAACTCAATAAAAAAGAAAAATTTGAGGAGAACCTTGATGTACTGATGAGTCTTTCTCCTAGTCACTCTAATGATTTTTCCGAGATTTTATATTGTAGAGTTGATGCCAGAAAAGAATGGATGGATGAAGAGGACCTATTGCAGAATCTGGATGGACATGTAAATTTAGAATCCGGAATCATCCCCGGAAAAATAGGGATGTTCTACATTATAATGAAATATAATGATCCAGTTGAGGAAAATATTTTTGAAAATCAGGATTATCATTTGCATCCGGACATTCTGTCGAAAGAAGATTTTGTATTTCAAAACCAGTATCCTAAATTTTATCATTTTACAAAAATTAATTTCCCATCCATTTATAATACAATTTTGAATAATATCGGGGAAAATATGGGGAATCTGATGAGTAATATCATTCAGGCGATAGACCAGGATTCTTCTTCAGAATTGTTAAAGGATCTTTTATTTTTCGAAGAAAGTAAAAATCAGTTTCGTCATACTGTGGTGCAAGAAAATAACCTGACAAGATTTTCAAAAATCATATCCCATAGAAATTATGTTTTCGGTCAGGTTGAATCTTTGGGCGCCTCAATTTCAGAAATGCCCATCAGGCTCAGCTCTACGGGAACTTTTGTAAATACCAAATGGGACTGGTCCTCGAATGATATTTATAGACATACCCTGAATATTATACAGCCTCCCGCTTCATTTGCCACAGTTTTTATTCCTGTTCATGATAGCAGAGCAAATTATGTAGAGGAAATATCGTTGCAGATAGAAGAACTGTTATTGCAATCTTTCAGTATGCCCAAAACGATTAATATGATATGTGAAGAATTTAAATATTATTGTGTATCCCAATCGGAGGAAGTGCTTGATACAATTATCACCTATACCTATTCAAAAGATAAAGAAGAGCTTATCAGAAGAATGGATTATCTGATGACCAGCACAGTAAAGAATTTTATTTATAGCGGATGTTTAGAGTTTGTCAAATGACGCTGAATTTTTTTGACCTTCCTGTAATCTTCCCCAAAAACCGGAACATTTAAAAATATAGTTTTTAAATTTGGAAGAGTATGAAAAAC
>JAKOOG010000233.1 GCA_022701545.1 Weeksellaceae bacterium
TTTCCTGATCAGATTCCCCTTCACCACCGTAAAAGCATGGTCTTTCGCTTCGGCAAAGGAAATGCCGTAATTCCGTTCAATACCTCTGAGATCTTCGGGAAATTTAGCCAATACCTGATCATAAAACTCATCAAGAAATTCTTTGGAAGGCATTTCATACTTAACTTTCAGCTGGAAACGTCTGATCAACGCAGTATCAATGATTTCCGGATGGTTGGTGGCACAGAGCAGCAGGGCGTTTTCGGGATAGTAGTCGATCAGCTGGAGCAGGGTATTCACCAGCCTTCTCATTTCGCCCACATCTTTATCGTCGCTGCCCCGGGCTTTTCCGATCTGGTCAAGCTCATCCAGGAAAAGAACCGACCGTTCCCGCGCGGCCTTGTCGAAGATCATTTTGATGTTCTGGGAGGTTTCGCCGATCCGCGAGGACACAATATTACTGAGATTCAGGATAATGATATTTTTGCCCAAGGCATGGGCAACGGCTTTGGCCGTCATGGTTTTCCCGCAGCCGGAGCTTCCTTCCAGAAGCACCTTGTTGTTGACCGGAAGCCCGTACTCCTGAAGTTCTTGGGCGTAAGTGTTTTCTTTGATGAGCTGTACAAACTGTTCTTTGTTATGGGGCGACAGGAAGACATCGTCAAGCGTTATTTCTTCCTTATCCTGGATAATGAGGTTGTACAGATTCATTGCTTTTAATTTATGGCAGCAAAGATAAAGCTTATCCAACAAAAAAGCCGAACAATACATGTTCGACTCTATCGGCTATTATAAAAATTAAAAGTTGTCTTCCTTAGTGTAAAATCTTTGCTATGTTTCCGGTGCCCTTTTACCCGATTAGAGTAAAAGAGCAGTCAATCTTTCTGAGAGATTGAAAACATAAACAATATCATTCATTTGTGCTTTTCTAAAACCTGATTTCAGTTCCAGAAAAATCTGATTAGTTTCCCTGTTCTCTTTTTACAGTTGCAAAATAAGAAGCAAAAACTACTAAACATGTTGCGATTCCGATGTAAGTGATCATTTTGTTGAATTTTTAATTATTTGATTATTTATTGTCGATTTTACATTTGCAATATTACGACTTTCAAATCAAGTTCCAAAACAAATAATCATGATGTATATCAGTGTTTTAAGTAGTTTTTGTTTACAGTTTTGATAAAAATAGTTTACATTAATTTAATATAAAATTAAAAATTTATAAAGGCTTTTATTGTGTTTTGTGTAAAAAATTGTTGATCTGTTAATAATTTCAGCGCTTGCATTTAAAAGTTGATAATCCAAAAAAGAAAAAATGCCATACATAATAACATTTTTTGAGACAATATTATATCACTTATTTTTGACTTGTATTAATATTTAATGTTACGAAAACTTATTATTGGGCTGTTTTAAAATGCTGTTTTAACCCATCAGGTTAAAAAATATCGATAGCATATCCTGATAAATCCTGTAAACAATTTATTTTTAAATATGATTTTAGTGCTATAAATCAAATGTTTACAGATTTTGTCTTTTATTAAATTTGTTTTAAAAGACTACAGATTCTATATAAGGATTAATAAAGTTGAGGTGATGACATCTGATATTCCATTAATCAAATGCTCCTGTTAACCGCAGATTGATGGTTATTTTTGTTCTAAGAGACTGTACATGATCAGACCGGATCATCGGGTGGCGGAAGCTGTAAAAACTGATCTGAAGATAGACAGAAACCTGATAAAATATAGACAGAAACCTGATAAAATATAGAGGAAATGATTATATGCTGTAAGTAGATTGCGCGGATAAGTTCCATTGGCCTTTTTTGAAAAGCGCCTCGATAAAACCACCGCCGAACCCGCTTGCATAATCGATATAAAACCTGTTTTTGTCTTTGTCTTTTCTGATCTTTCCGATGTATTCCGGGAACATACCCAGCCGGTAATCGGATTGAAGTTCGGAGCTTTTTTTCTCAGGATAAATGAGAACTTTGACCTGGGTGGGATTTACTTGGTGGAAATAGTCAGAGTCTGAAAAATAACCGGTGAAAAAATAATTTCCTTTCGAGAAATGAGATTGCTCATGTTTTAGATCTATAATCAAGGTGTACAGATCCGTAAATTTCGATTTTTCCGATCGGTACAGCGGATTGCTGTCTGAAAAATAAACAGCGGTACATAAAGAAGTTTCATGGTTAAGTTTAGATTCAGTAAAGTTTCTGGTCTTTTTTACAGAAAAAGCTGGTGCGTTTTGTGGTGCCGGTTTCTTTTTTAATGATTTCCTCACCGCATTTCGGACAGTTCTTTTCGTGATACACCTGAAAGCGTTTTCGCAATACATTTTCCTTTTTCCATTTCTTGAAATCAAAGCTGTAGGTCCTCGATTCATCGATCATGGCTTTCAATTTGGCAGGCGGAAGATGGCCGATCAAAGTCTCCGGATGGATACCAACCCTGAAAAGGGCCTCATTTTTAATGATATTGCCGACTCCTGCGAAAATATCCTGGTCCATCAGTGCATCACAAACCATCATTTTAGGGTTTGCCTTCAGTTTTTTTTCCGCTTTTTCAGGATTCCATGCATCGCTCATCACATCAGCTTCCCAGTCGAGGCCGGATATAAACTCGGGGTCTACCGGCTTTACGTTGCAGGTGTAAAAATACATGCCGCCGCTTTTGAATTCCAGTCCGAGACGAAGGTTGTGGGCCTGGTCTTTCTTCTCAACAAGGCTGTAGGAACCGAACATCAGCAGGTGGATGCGGATGTTTTCTTTATCGAATATAAGGAAGGTCTGTTTCCCATGTGTTTTTATTTCCCGTAAAACATGGCCTTTGATCTCAGAGGTTTCCGTGATGGAACTTCCCTTGACTTCAAGTACCTTTTTACCTGCAAATTTCTGCAGGTCTTCTTTCATCAGAACAATTGGCGGGCCTTCAGGCATAGCTTTATATTTTATATTCCTGGTCCTCAACAAAAGACCGTTTTCTGTTCTTGTAATCAGCAATTATTTTGCCACCAGCTGAAGTTTCAAAAGAAGGAAGATAAAATGTTGTTTTATGGGATGAAATTTTAATAATATTAAATAATTCCTTCTACAATCCGATCCCTGTTTTTTTAATAATTGAAAAGGCTCTGTGAGATTTAAAGCAGCAAATATTAAAAAACTCTGTACTCTTAAGGTTTAAACAACACACATTTACTTAATATTCTAATTTCTGATAATGATAACAAATAATCTTTGTAGCCTCTTCTAACGGAATGGCTCTGTGAAGCTAAAAAACAGTCAGTTTTCAGAAATCTCTGTGTCTTTCCTATTTAAATATCAAAAATCCACCGGATATTCCAATATTTTATCAGAAAAAAATAAAAATTAAAGTATTTTTGAAGCATGATGAACTTAAACCAGATTTTCACGAATCAGCGTACCGGAAACAATCCGCACACCAAGGCTTCCAGAACGGATTTTCAGAGAGATTTCGACCGAATTATTTTCTCATCGGCTTTCAGAAGGCTTCAGAACAAAACGCAGGTTTTTCCGCTGCCCGGAAGTGTCTTCGTACACAACCGCTTGACGCATTCGCTGGAAGTTTCATCGGTGGGAAGAAGCCTGGGAAGCGTGATGGGAGAGTTCATCCACGATCAGTTTAAAAACGATCTTACTGAAGAGGCAAAAAGCTTTTACCTTCATAACCTGGGAAACGTCATTGCGGCAGGATGTCTTTGCCATGACGTCGGGAATCCTGCTTTCGGACATTCCGGCGAAGATGCCATTGCCAGCTATTTTGAAAGGAATGAATCGGATCTGAAACCGAAATTCAATGAAAAAGAGTGGGCCGATCTGGTGAACTTTGAAGGAAATGCCAATGCAATCCGGGTGCTGGCCCAGCAGCAGCAGGGTAAAGATGCGGGAGGCATCCAGCTTACTTTTTCCACCCTCGCCAGTATTGCCAAGTATCCCTGTGAGGCCATCGCCAAAACAAAAGGAGTGGTGCACCGGAAAAAATTCGGCTTTTTCCAGAATGAAAAAGATATTTTTCTTGAAATTGCCCGGGAGACCCAATTGATCTGTGAAAACGAGGAACCGTATATCTTCAAAAGGCATCCTTTTGTATGGCTGGTGGAAGCGGCAGACGACATCTGCTACAACATCATCGATATGGAAGATGCCCACCGTCTGGGAATCGTTTCGACGGCAGACTGCAAAAACCTGTTTTTTGAACTGGTAAAATCCGAAACGGATGATGTGAAACGGATTGAAGAAAAACTGGGCTCTATCTCCAATGAAAACGAGCAGATCTCATATCTGCGGGCAAAGGTCATCAACGCTCTCATCAACACATCGATGGAAAGATACAAGCAGAATTTTGAAAAGATCCTGAGCGGAACTCTGAATAAAGCCCTGCTTGATCTGTACAAAGACGAAAATAAGGCCCTGCAGGACATCGAAAGTTTTTCCATTGAAAAAATATACAACCACAAAGCCGTCGTGGAAATCGAAAATGCAGGCTACAATGTGATGTACGAACTGCTCGACCACTTTATCCCATCCATTCTGAAATCCAAAGATAAACGGAAATCCTACGATACCAAAGCCTTAAAGCTTATTCCGAAACAGTTTATTTACGATAACGGAACCGATTACCAGAAAGTATTGGGCGTGATCGATTTCGTTTCCGGCATGACCGACAATTACGCCACCGATCTGTACCGTAAAATCAAAGGAATTGATATCGGGATGACGGTTTGACGGTGAATTT
>JAKOOG010000305.1 GCA_022701545.1 Weeksellaceae bacterium
GATATGATCTTTACCTATTTTGCCAAAGAAGCGGCGATGCTTCTAAACGGGTAATTTCATACGCATTAATAATAGAAGCGGCTGTCCAGATCATCTTGACAGCCGCTTCTATTTGTTATCCTGTTGAAACCTCACAGGTTTTTGACAATCTTTAAGGTTTAATGAAAAGCCGTCCTTTCCGGACAGTTAATGTATTGTTTTATCCAAAGCAGGCATTGTAATGCGGGCTTCCGGGAACAATCGGGTTTTGGCCGCCATTGTCATACACACAGATATTCGACGGACACAGATACCAACCTGCCGGGCAGTTTCCGTTGGCATCCGGCGGACGAATATTTCCACCGTTGATTTTCATTAAATCTTTTTTTGTTAACTTTTTCATGATAATATTTTATTTGGATTAGAAAACTAAGGTAATAAAAATTATCACACTTAGTGGAAATAATTTAATTACATGATGTTAAAATCTTTCCCTTTGGTAAATTTAGCGGCAAAAGGCGCCTGGTTACCGGTATATTTTAAAGTAAAATTTTTCTTCGTATCGGTATTTACATTCGTCTGCACCTCGACATGCTGGGCCTGAAAGCTGACCTCCAGATTTACCCCTGCTTCTTTCTCCAGGTTGATTTCAACGCTCTCCGCATAGAAAAGGGAAGTGCTCAGGAAATTGAACTTGATATTCTTCCTGTAGGATCGTGATTCATCTTGGGTGAATTCGGAATACTTTCTTAAAATTTCGATACCGGGAGAATCGATATTGGTAATCCTGGATTTCGTCACGCCGTTTACCTTAATCGAAAAATCTTTGGCATGGTCAATATCCCCTCTGATTCCGATGTTGAAAAGGGAAGGAAGAGAAAGCCCGAACTCTACCATGCTCTCTTTCGTGAATTCAAAATCCGGGATTAGGGCCGGAAATTTCGGTACACTCATCAGCTGGTTTTTAATAGTGCCTAATTGATGGTCGGAAAAAAGGTAGCCGATCAGGTTGTTGTTGGTTGTCCTCCAGTTTCTTCCGTTCCATTCGTAGATTTCGCAAAGCAGGGTGTCGGTGGAAGAATGCGGAAGGAGATCCATATCCTGCCATTTGAAAACTTCTTTGGCATAAGGCCTCCTGTTGACGATATTCAACCCGAGATCCAGAGCCAGAAGCTCGGTCAGTTGCTGGTTATTTTCCATATAAATAGAAGTGTTGGTTCTGAGTATAAATTTAATTAAAATTGTTTGGTTTACACTAAAAAACTCCTGCAAAGTCGGATTAAAAGATGATATTAAAATATCATAAACTTTGCATTCCGGTTTTAATCTTCAATATCCAATTCAAAAAAACTTTATCTTTGCCCTTATGATTTTACGCGGAGAAAACTTAATCAAGGAATACGGTCCCAAAAAAGTGGTAAAGGGCGTTTCTGTACAGGTCCAGCAGGGAGAAATTGTAGGATTGCTCGGTCCGAACGGTGCCGGGAAAACGACTTCGTTTTACATGATTGTTGGGTTGGTTAAGCCGACTTCCGGAAAGATTTTTCTCGATAAGCAGGAAATCACCACCGATGCCATGTACCGCAGGGCGCAAAAAGGGATCGGCTATCTGGCGCAGGAAGCTTCCGTGTTCAGGAAACTCTCGGTGGAGGAAAACATCATGGGGGTCTTGCAGCTGACGAAGCTTTCAAAGCGGGAACAGCAGATCAAATGCGATGAGCTGATTGAAGAATTTTCCCTGCAGCACGTCCGTAAAAACCGTGGAGACCTTTTATCCGGAGGGGAAAGAAGGAGAACCGAGATTGCACGGTGTCTGGCTACCGACCCGAGCTTCATTCTTCTGGATGAGCCTTTTGCCGGGGTAGACCCGATTGCCGTGGAAGATATCCAGAAGATCGTAAGAAGCCTTACCGATAAAAACATCGGGATCCTGATCACCGACCACAATGTGCAGCAGACGCTGGCGATTACCAATAAAACCTACATCATGTTTGAAGGAAGAATCCTGAAAGAAGGGCTTCCGGAAGAGCTGGCCAACGATCCGCAGGTAAGGGAAGCATATCTTGGGGAAAACTTCGTCTACCAGAGCATTTTTGATAAGCCGAAAAACAAAAGCTATGCATACAACATCTGGGCTGGGAATTTTGAATCCAAAACCCAGATGCAGCAGTTTGTGAATGAAAACTTTGCCCAGTTTGATGATCTGAGGCTGATGTATGGCTTCGAAGACATTAGCTTTGCTTCTTTAGGAAATTCGGAAATTCAGCATATCTTTAATGAAGTGGTGGATAAGAATGCCAACAATGCTTTTGTTTTCCAGAAAAAGGAAATCAATTCCCTTTATTCCCTGGAACAGGCAGAAACGGAATCCAAAGCGGCAGCCAAACCGGAATTGCATTACCTCACCACTTATCTTTTTGGAAATTAAAATTCGGAGCAGAATCATTGCTTTAAAATAGAATAAAACGTACCTTTTCTCTGCAAAACGGTACGTTTTTTCATTAAAATCATTTTCTATGGCAAAACCTTTCAACCGGACCCTCACTTTAGTCGGGATTTATAAGCAGCTGGTCCCTTTCATCAGACCATACCGGCTGATGATTTACGGCACCCTGTTCCTCACCTTTTTAGGAGCGCTGGCTGCACAGGTCAATCCGCTGGTGCTGAAATATACGGTCGACGAAGTGACGAAACTGACGCATCTTCCGCATCCGATGTCGGAAGGGATTCATGTATTGATCATCATATCTGCAATTCTGATGGGAAAGGAACTGCTGAACATATTCATCAATTTCGGACAGAAGTTTTATGGTGAGAAAATCAGGATCAATGTCAGCTCCGTGCTGGCCCAATCGGCGATTGATAAAATCCTGACGTACCGCGTTGCTTACTTTAATGATGAAAACCACGAATCGGGAAAACTGCAGATCCGGATCGACCGGGGAATTGAAAGCTTGACGAGGCTGGTTCAGAACTTTTTCATTGATATGCTGCCGCTGTTTTCCAATTCCATCATTGCCCTGATCATTATGTATCTGCAAAATGTATACGTCGGGCTCGTTTCCACGATTATTGTCCCGATCTATTTTTATGTCAGCTCCCTGCAGGCGAAAAAGCTCGGCGGAGTAAGGCGGACCCTCAGGAACCAGCGTGAGCAGAAGACTTCAGGATTATTGAATCTGATCAATTCCATCATGGTGATCAAAAGTTTTGTCCGCGAAAAATTTGAAGGCAAAAAGCAGTATGATCTTCAGATGCAGCTTATGGAAAGCCAGATGTTTACCCGGAAAACAAATTTTATTTATGACGGCCTGAAAACCTTTATCGAACAGTTCGGCGTGGTTTTAATTATTCTGCTGACGGTTTACCTGGTGCTCGACCAGCAGATGACCATAGGAGCGATTATGCTTCACATTATGCTGTTCAACAATGTTTCAGCACCCATCCGCCAGCTGCACAGGATTTATGATGATATGAATGATGCGATGATCTACGCAGAAGGCTATTTCGATATTTTAAATGCAGATGAAGAGAAAGAACCGAGCGGAGATTTTGTAGAAAGAGAAACCAAAGGGAATTTTGAGTTGAAAAACATCAATTTTACCTATCCGAACGGGACGCAGGCTTTGCATGACGTTTCTATGACGATCGAAAACGGGAAAACAACAGCCCTGGTCGGTCTGAGCGGTGCCGGGAAATCCACCGTCATTAATCTGCTGTGTAAATTTTACCTTCCGGATTCCGGGAAAATCCTGTTGGATCATGTCGATTTGAATGAGTATAATAATACCTATCTCCGAGATGACCTCGGACTGGTTCTGCAGAAAAACCATATTTTCCAGGGAAGCATCGAAGACAACATCCGTTACGGAAACATGAATGCCTCTTTTCAAGAAATCGAGGAAGCTGCCAAAAAAGCGTATCTTCACGAGCAGATCCTGGATTTGCCGGACGGTTACCGGCATGATGCCACCCAGCTTTCGGGCGGACAGCAGCAAAGGATTGCCATTGCCCGGCTTTTCCTGAAAGATCCGCCGATTATTTTCCTGGACGAGCCTACGGCAAGCCTGGATGCTATCGCTACCGAACAGATCAAAAACTCTCTGGATGCGATCAAGGAAGGGCGGACGGTGATCATCATTTCACATTCCCTGTCGCAGATCCTGGATTCGGATAAAATTTATGTGATGAAAAAAGGCAGGGTTGTGGAAAGCGGAACGCATGATGAGCTGGTGCAGATCAACGGAACCTATCGGGAAATCTTTGATGCTTCGGCCAGAAGCCTGAACCTGGATAAACTGGTGAATAGCCTGAAAATGTAACCGTAGATTAGTGTAACAATGTAACAATTTAACAATCTAATAATGTGGCAATTTATCATTGAATTAATGTAACGATGGAACAATGGAAAAATGTGATAATGGATCAATTTAATATTTAATAGTGCAATCGTTTATGAGTAATTGCTCATTACTCATCATTTATAACTCATCAATTATCATTCATAAAAAATGAACGATCATTACCTTAAAAAGCTCGACCGGGTAACTGCCATCCTCACGCAGCTGCAATCGAAGCCTGTGGTGCGGGCACAGGATCTTGCCCAAAAATTTGAGGTAAGCGTCCGGACCATTTACCGGGATGTAAAAACCCTTGAAAATGCGGGAATTCCCATTATCGGTGAAGCCGGAAGCGGCTATTCCCTGATGGACGGATACAAACTGCCACCGGTGATGTTTACGAAAGAAGAGGTTTTAAGTTTTATTACGGCGGAAAAGCTGATGCAGAAGTTTTTACACGAAAGCCTGGGTCAACATTATCAGAACGCCATGGAAAAGGTACGTTCCGTGCTGAAATATTCGGATAAAAACCTGATTGAAAATATTGAAAAACAGATTGATGTCTTTAATTACCATCCTAAGACGGAAGATAAGATCCGGAACGTCATCCCGATCATCCTCGAAAGCATTGCCGAGAAAAAACAGCTGACCGTGGAATACGAGACGGTGGATGCCAAAGTATCTACCAGGACCATCGAAGTGGTTGGTGTTTTTTTTGAGTTCAACTATTGGTACATTATGGCTTTCTGCACTTTGCGGAACGATTTCCGGCAATTCCGGGTAGACCGGATTTTAAAGCTCTTCAAAACCCAGAATCCCTTTCTGCAGGAATACGGACAGATCAACGACTACCGCCAGGCCCCGAACGGAAACAAAACGAAAGTAAGGCTTCTGGTGGAAAAAAGAATCATCGGGCATTTAGTCAATTCCAAAAAATATTACGGACTGGTAGAAGAAATTGAACGGGAAGACGGATATGAACTCATCTTCGAAACCGACTGGATCAAAGAAGGGTTTCCGCGCTGGCTGATTACGTTTGCCGATTATGCTGAGGTGCTGGAACCGGAATCATTAAAAGACAGCCTGAAGAATCTGCTGGAAAAGATTTCTGCAAAATATTAAGAGCCTGTTTAGCTTTTCATTCAAAACTTTCAGTGTTTTTCCGGCATCCCGCATCCCTCTTCCAGCCTTTTTTACTCCATTTTCTACTTCGAATTCAAGTTACATTTAAACAGGCTCCAAACCAAAAAGCCTCCAGAAGTTCTGAAAGCTTTTGAATGGAATGGACTGACCAAGTGATGCTATTCAATGGCTAATCTACTAAATAACCGGGAAACGCTCCCAGAAAAACGGCGGCTCGATGCCTAAAGCTCTCAGGTAAGTATAACCCTGTCCGCGGTGGTGTACTTCATTGTCGATAAAATATAAAATGTTCTGGTACACCGGGAACTCGTATTGTCCGAACAGGTTGAAATTTTCCTGGAAACGCTCTTCTGAAATTTGGGTGAAATACCGGTTGATGGTTTCCGTTTCCTCATCCCATTTTTTCAGGAGTTCTTCTTTGGTTGTAGGATTAAATTTCTCTTCATCGTATGCTTCCATCTGATTTTCAACAATCCCTTTGGTTCCCGGTCCGCCAATGCTGATCAGTTCGACCGCCAGTTT
>JAKOOG010000318.1 GCA_022701545.1 Weeksellaceae bacterium
CGGTATATTCATTTTTAAACCACTCCAATACCTGCCGGCTGTCGGAAAAATCGAGACCGCTTTCCGTGATCCAGTGTTCCCCGGTTTTAAAGCTGGCATAAAAACCGATTTCCCCATCCGCCTTTTGCCCCATCAGGATATTTTTCCCATTGCCGAAAGCCATCAACTTGCCGCCGCGCAGCAAACCGGTAATTTCCGGAACCTGTGTTTCCGCTTCAGGAATATCGCCTTCCAGCATCGTGATGCCCGAATAAAATGCTTTGATACCGGTGATGTACGGTCTGATTTTCGAACGGGCACCGTCTGCGCCGATCACAATATCGGCATAGATGGCCGGACGGTCTTTGAAATGCATCCGCCAGCCTTCGCCCTGCGGTTCCATAGACAGGAAGTGGCTGTTCCAGACTACTGTCCCGGGTTTTAAGGAGTCCAGTAGAATATTCCGTAATGTTCCACGATCGATTTCAGGACGGAAATGTTCCGCTCCGAAATCTTCATCCTTATCGGTATCGTGGTCGCTGAAAACCACCTGTGCCTGCGGATCGGTAATGGTGGTACGGTCGGCGCCCGGCATATAATTCTTCTTAAAAACTTCCAGCAGTCCCGCTTTGCGGATCGCGGCCAGTCCGGAATTTTCATGCAGATCGAGCGGGGAACCCTGGACTCTCGCCGAACGGTCGAAATCCCTTTCATAGACGGTAACGTCTGCGCCTTCCATTTGTAAAAGCCTCGCCAGGGACAGTCCGCCGGGACCGCCGCCGATGAGGGCTGCTTTTTTATTCTTTAGGATCATACTTTAAATTTAGACCACAAAGTTACTTTTCGCCATATACTAAAAATTGTAAAAATCGGCCGTTTTCATTTTTGTGGAGTTCTTTTGGGGAGACGCCCGAAAGTTTGGTGATTTCTTTGATGAAGTGGGACTGATCGGTAAAATTAAGCTGCGGATACAGGTTTCCGTCTTTGATGTGCGACAAGGAAGCCTGGAAGCGGAGGATCTTGCAATAGCTTTTCAGCGGAAGCCCAAACCGGGTGTTGAAATACCGGTTGATCTGACGCGGGCTCCAGGAAATTTTTTCAGCGATTTCGGCGATGGGGATTTCTCCGTTTGACGCAAAAATCAGCTCGAATAATTTTGGTTTCCGTACATCCACTTCCTTCGGCAAAAGCGATTTTATTTTTCGGGACATTTTCCGGCAGAATCCTTCAAAATCATCCAGGTCATCGGGTGCAAAACCCCAGAAATCATCCGGCATCCGCATTCCGGTGTTGATCAGTCCGGCTACCGGAAATCCGAAGACATATTCCGTGGCCAACGGATTGAAGCTGACCGAACAGAAATGTGAAAATTCGTGATCGGGATATTTGGGCATGGTTTCCAGACCCAACAGCGCAACCCTGACGTCACCTTCCTTTGTTTTTGAAAAAATCAGGTCGATCTTCCCGTTGGGAATCACTACCGCCTCGTGGGTATTGGAAAAATGGCGCATCGCTGAAAAGCAAAAGACAAAATCCCTGAGGGAATCCTCCGGTTGAATGAGCTTAAAATCTAAGGTTGGTTGCATATTCAGAAAATTCCCGGTTTTGTACAGATGAACGTTCCGGTTGATGAGGCTAAATTACTGATTTTTATTTTTAAAAATGTGTTGAATGATGTAGAAACGAGAGGATTAAAATCTGCCGAAAACGTTAGAATTCACAAAGGAGCAGGATTTTCTGAAAAGCCAGGGGTTTTAAATTGCGATGAATATGACGCTGTCAAAATTTTCAGGCTGATGAAATCAGTATTATAAATTCTGTTCTCTCAAAGTTAATCGGCGGTCTGCAATTTTATTAAAAATAAAATCCTAGCGTCTTAAAATTCTTCACGGCTTGGCGTCTTTTCAACATCAAAACGTTGTGTATGAGTTTACCATTCACCATTGCCCATTCACTTTTTTCATTGGCATCGCAAAATCGACTTTTTTAATTCAACATAAAATGAATTTTTATATCTTAGTCTATTGATAACTGAATAATAATCATGGAAAGAGAGATGAACCCGGTAAATGAGGACCCGTCTGATTTTATTATTGATGTTTCCGGTACAGCAGAAATCCCGATAAGCTACGATATCATACAGGAAAACAGGACCGCGCCGCTTTTTCAGAGCACCGGTGAAAAATACAGGAAAAAACTGGGACTGGACGAAAAGCAGGCGAAACTCGTTAATACCTTAATTTTCAGCAATAATGTGTTCAACGAGATCGATTATTGCCGGATTCAGATCATCAGGCAGTTTCTGCGGACGATAGAACACTTGGATAAACACTGCATCCCGGTTAACAAAACCTATCCTACAGTTACCGATGAAGTTTCGGAAATCATTATTGTCCTGGAATACAATTACCGGAAAGACAGCCTGAATTATCAG
Organism: Weeksellaceae bacterium; assembly: GCA_022701545.1. Classification (GTDB taxonomy): domain Bacteria; phylum Bacteroidota; class Bacteroidia; order Flavobacteriales; family Weeksellaceae; genus Chryseobacterium. The sequence goes on from JAKOOG010000318.1 coordinate 2,414, forward strand.
TATACTATTGATTCCATCAAATCCGAGATCTGCAACCATATCCTGAAGCTTTGTGAAAACAGCGTAAGGGATTGTTACGGCATTAAAAGGAAAATCAATACCGATTTTAAATATACCCATCCCGAAATCACAGGCCGGTTCCATAAAAAGATTGTTGTGCCGGTTGAATTATTTCTGAGCCAACATCAGCATCTGATTCTGGATGCCGACTACCGGACCAATCTGGTTCTGAATGAGACCAATACGAACCGGTGGAAAGATAAATTTGCAATTATTGCTTCAGATTACACCAACGCCGTTTCATACGAAAGAGAAATTGAGAGGCTGGCAGAAGTGAATGTGAAAAATCCTTCTCTGGACGACCTCTATCTTGAAGCGTCAAAATTCATCAGCGTCCACGACCGCAATGCTTCCCTGAGGCTGTACCTGCATTACCTGGAGAAAGACCTCCAAAGCAAAAGATTCGACCGGAAACATCTCACCAAAAGCATTCAGAAAAATCTGTTTTCCACTCCGGAACAGTTTGCGCATTTTGAAGAGATCATCAATGAATTTGTTCTGACCAGGGATTTCCCGTCAGCAGTGAAGAAGCTGGATACGATTTACCTGCCGAAGCGGAAAAAAATTGTGATCGACCGGAATATTATTGACCGGGTACAGCAGCTGGATTCGCAGACCTCGAAAATTCTGGGGGACCTGCTGGCCGATGAAGAAGAACATCCTGAAGGACAGAATATGATGCATGCAGGAAATACGGCCGACATTGAATTTAAAGTGATGGACACCGGAGATCCCGGCGGAATTAAAAAATATCTGCCGGAACTCAATCTCAATGATCCCCAGATGGATCTTCTGGAATATTTTGAAAAAAACAGCCTTACGGTCCTGAAATCCGACCTTGAAGAATACATGCGCTCGCGCCATCTTTTTATGAATGCGGCCATTGAATCCGTCAACGATCAGCTTTTTGAGACGCTGGACGACATCCTGATCGAAGAAGAGGATGATTATTTAACCATTAACCCCGAATATTATAAAAAACTTTTAAACAATGATCAATAATATCAAACCGAAAGAAGCCACCTCCATTATCAATTCCCTCACCGGAGGGGTGGTTCCGAAAATAGGCGTGCAGCATATCGCCGTCGGCCGTTCCGAAGAAGTCCAGGCGGCCATCAATGCCCTTGAAGAAGTAAAAAACGGCCACAGCATCGCCAAATTCTGGATCGGTGATTTCGGAAGCGGAAAGTCCTTTATGCTCCACCTCCTGAATACCGTGGCGATGAAACAGAAATTTGTCGTCGCCAATGCGGATTTTACGCCCGATAACCGTTTGTATGCCAATGACGGCAAAAGCGTTGTCCTGTATTCGGCCATTATGGATAATATTGCGATACAGACCAAGCCTGAAGGCGGAGCACTGCCTGTATTGCTTGAAAAATGGATCGAGCAGGTGATTGGTAAGACCGCCGGTGACAACAACATCCCGCTGATGGAAATACGGAATGACCAATACAAAAGCCTGATCGGGAATGCCATCATGAAAACCGTCAATGAGATCACGGAAACCGGCGGCTTCGATTTCGGTTTTGTGATCGTAAAATATTATGAAGGCTACATCAACCATGACGAACTGTTGCGAAGGAATGCGCTGAAGTGGCTGAAAGGCGAATACACCACAAAGACTGAAGCAAGGCAGGATCTGGGAATCCGCGAGATCATTAACGACGGCAACTACTATGATATGCTCAAAAACTTCTGCAAGCTGTTTGTGAATATGGGCTACAGCGGTTTTATGATCAACCTGGATGAGGCGATCAACCTGTATAAAATATCCAAGTCGGCGGCCCGTGAGAAAAATTACGAAAAAATACTGTCGATTTACAACGACTGCTTCCAGGGGAAAGTAGCGAACCTGTTCATCAATTTTGCCGGCACGAAGGAATTTCTTGAAAATGAAAGACGCGGGCTGTTCAGTTACCAGGCCTTAAAATCCCGTCTGGAAAGCAACAAATTCGAAAGCCAGGGGATCCGGGATTATGCCCAGCCGGTTATCAAACTACAGCCCCTGGACCATAATGAAATTTTTGTCTTGCTGAAAAAGCTGAAATTAATTTTTGATTTTAATTATAAAACCGGACTCAACATTACCGATGATGAGATTTCTGCCTTTATGGAAGAAATGTTCAACAAGCCGGGTGCCTCAGAATTCCTTACACCGCGTGAAGTGATCCGGGATTTCCTGAATATCCTGAACATCATCCGCCAGAATCCTGAGGTGGATAAAGCACGTCTCTTCGGGGAGATCGAAATTTCGGACGAAAGACCGAATGACTTTGCCCTACTGGATAGTATCGAAGAAATATGAGTGCCTTCGATCTATTATCAGAGCCCATCAGGAAGTACATCCGCGAGCAGCGTTGGGAAAGCCTGAGAAAAATACAGGAAGCTGCCATTCCGCGGATCCTGGGTACGGACCTCAACTATGTCCTGATTTCCAGAACCGCCTCCGGTAAAACGGAAGCCGCTTTCCTACCCATTCTTTCCAAAGTGAATTTCCGGGAAAAAGGGGTAAAGGTTTTATACCTCTCACCGCTGATCGCCCTGATCAACGACCAGTTCATGAGGGTGGAAAAACTCTGTGAACATCTGGATGTACGGGTTACCAAATGGCACGGCGAAGCTTCAAAAGGCCGGAAAGACCAGCTTCTGAAAAATCCGGAAGGCATTGTCCTGATGACGCCGGAATCCCTGGAAGCCATGTTTGTGAATAAGCCGTACAACGTCAGCCATCTTTTTGCTTCCCTGGATTATGTGGTGATCGACGAAATCCATTCCTTTCTAGGGTCTGACCGCGGTGTGCAGCTGAAATCACTGCTCAGCAGGCTGCAGCAGATTAACCGTGACCGCTTCAGCATTGTAGGGCTTTCCGCTACCGTGAGCGATGTGAATCTGTATGCTGAACTTAAAGAATTTTTAGGTAATACTGAAAATACAAAGATCATCCGGGACCATACGCCCAAATCCATCAATGCCGTTTTCAGGTACTTTCCCGGCGAAACGCAGGAACTGCCGATCGGCTTGCTGAAGGATCTTTATATGAGGACCCGTGATTCCAAAGTGCTGGTGTTTCCCAACGCGAGAGGCCGGGTAGAGGAAGTGGCGGTAAAGCTTAAAAGGCTTTCGGAAAAGGTTGGCGGGCATCAGAATTATTTTTCCCACCATTCATCCGTCGATAAGGAAGTAAGGGAATATGTGGAATTTTTCGCGAAAAATGCCGGTCTGCAGAATTTCTGTATTTCCTGCACCTCAACGCTGGAACTTGGAATCGA
>JAKOOG010000336.1 GCA_022701545.1 Weeksellaceae bacterium
AAAAAGCACAGAGAATAATTGAGTTTATCATGGTTTGACCGCTTTAGCTTCAACAATGACCATCCCTTTCTACAACCCGCTTTGATGCCGGCAGCAGCGTCGTTGCAGGAAATTGATAATCCCTGAAATTCAGAAACAGCTTTTTCTCTTACAGCGTAGGCAGAGCACCTCCATCCACGGAATAATTAATGCCCGTGATGTAACTTGCATGGTCAGAAACCAAAAAGCCTACAAGATTGGCAATCTCTTCAGGTTCCGCCATACGGTTCAAAGGAACATTGACGGCATCCATCACTTTTTTGAATGCTTCATCCCTGCTGATACCGGATGCTTTTGCCATATTTTCGATAAATTCAAGCATCAAAGGCGTTTCAACAACGCCGGGTGAAACCACGTTGACCCTTATGCCGTGAGGTCCAAGCTCAGTAGCCAGGGCTTTGCTATACGCATTCAGTGCCGCTTTTGCAGAAGAATAAGACATCGTCATCTCCCAGAGCGGCTGTCTGGCGGCGTTGGTAGAGATATTGATGACGACTCCGCTTTTCTGTTCAAGCATCTTAGGCAGAAGGGCTTTGTTGAGACGCACCACCGAGAGGAAATTTAACTGCCAGTCGCTGATCCAGTGTTCATCCTCAAGCACACGGAATCCGCCGCCCGGGCTCAGGTTGGCGCCTGCATTGTTTACAATGATGTCAATCCTGCCGTACCTGTCAATAATTTTTTTACTTATTTCTTCCGCACTTCCGGTTTCGGTGAGATCTGCAGCAATAAAGTATAAGCCATCAGCCTCTTCTTTCGGTTCAGACCGTGCAATGACAACAACCTGTGCTCCGGTATCTTTTAACTTATCGGCAATCGCCCTGCCGATGCCTTTGGTTCCGCCGGTCACCAGGGCAACTTTTCCTTTTAATGAATCGTTCATATTTTATTTTTTAAATCTATTGCAAAGAAAAATACATTACTTTACTTTTGCAAGTAGTTACATGATTGTACAGTAATACCAAAAAGTAAAGCTTTAAACAGAATCAGACAGATATGAGCGAAAAAAAAATAAAAAAAAATGAAGAACGGTGTGCGCTCCAGGATATTCTTACCATCATTGGAGGGAAATGGTCAATGTCTATCATTTATGCCCTTTTTCCCGGCAAAAAACGTTTTAGTGAGCTGGAACGGCTGATTCCCGGCATTAACACGAGGATGCTGGTGAAGGAATTGAAGAATATGGAAGCCAATGGAATCGTTGTCAGACAGGTATTTGCCACCGTTCCTCCTACTGTTGAATATACCCTTACCGTTAAAGGACAAAAACTGGAGCCGATCATCAGTCAATTAATGCAGTGGGGCGTGGAATTCGTCGATAAAGAAGCTGCAATATTGAAGTGAGGCGGATAATTTATTTAATTACAGAATTAATAGATCGCAATAAGGTTTTTTAGAATAAGCCTAGTGGCGTATCATTAAATAGCCACCAGTTGATTGTTTAGTCAATATGAATCTCAGGAGATTAAGCTAAATATCAGTTAAAAACCGGATATACAGATCTTTATGCTTTTTTAAAATTTTCAACGTCATCAAATTCAAGTGTTGCTGAAAATCTATTGTTGATGGAGTCCAGGGAGAGTTCGGCATTATTCTTTCCGCTTAGAACAGCCGATATCCAAAGGCCGAGACCGAAACCGTCTTTGTGAAATGTTTCCCTAAGGAACTGGCCTTTCAGCTGTTCCGGATTTTCTATCACGTGATCGACGGCATTGGAAATGATGATTCCTCTTCTTTCATTCCTGTAAATTTTAATATCGATGGTGGTGCCGGTTTTTCCGTATTTTACCGCATTGGACATCAGATTATTGATGATGATCTCTACCTGATTTTTATCGGCAGATATTCTGAAATCCCCGTCCACGGGTGAAAGATCAATTCTGAACCGCTGCCGGTTAATCATCATCTGCTTTCTGAAGGCTTCTGAAAGTTCCAGCACCATCTCTGCCAGATCTAGATCAGATTTGCCGGTACGCAGGTTCCCGGATTCGATCTGGCTCATCCATAAGAAATTATCGACCAGAGCCTTCATCCGCTTCACTTCCTGTTCCTGGTTATCCAGCAGCTTCCCGGAATCCGGATCCAATGCTTCCCGGTTGAACACCTGGAGCTCCGTAAGCATAGTGCTGATGGGCGTCCGCAACTCGTGGGAAGCCATGGTGAAAAAAGCCGCCTGCTGCTTTGCCTGCTCATCGATCCGCATCAGCATCCGGTTCAGCGCATCGGTAAGATGGTAAAACTCGTCTCTGGTGTGCGGTTGGGACAGCAGGGTAATATGTTCCAGATCTACTTCGCCTGCATTCCTGATGATCCGGCGGAGCGGCCTCAGGAAAAAGCCCGAAAGCAGATAACCGCCCAGAAAAGAGATCAGGAACGCGACCGGAAGATAGATGTACAGCAACCGCCTCAGTTTTTGAATGCCGGAATGGTAGTTTTCTGCAGACAGGGCAAATTCTACCGAGATACGGCCTCCGTTTTCGGGATCTTTATTCAGGGAGATCACCCTCCATTTTTCTTTGTCCGTGACATCCTGCGGAAGATTGTCGATCAGCCTGGTTTTCTTTACCCCGTTGTCATAGACGATCCTGAAAAACTCCCCGCTTTTGGGTACCGGAACGGAAATGGGATCAATCTCGATTTTCTGGAGAACAGCACCGGCTGCTGATGAAAGCTGCAGGGAAAAACTCCTGTCCAGCTCCGTTTTGGCATTTTTGTATAGCGAATACACGATGATGCTGACGCACAGAAAAAGAAGGGAATTAAACAGCAGTCCGAAACGAAAACGGAGACTCTGATAAAAAGAAGAGGTCGGCCGGCTATTCATATCTATTGTTTTTCACCTTTCAGCATATAGCCGGCCCCTATCACGGTTTTGATCAGCTGCTGATCAAAGCCTTTGTCTATTTTTTTCCGGAGCTGATGCATGTAGACTTCCACAATATTACTTTCCGGATCGAAATTCATGTTCCAGGCATTTTCCAGGAGCTGATTTTTTGTAAGGACGAGATTGGCATTCCTCATCAGATATTCCAGCAAGACAAACTCTTTGGAAGTGAGCTCGATCTCCGTACTGCCCCGTTTCACTTTCCGGGAAGGAATATCAATTTCCAGATCTTCAATCTTTATTTTCTGGTGTCCTTTTGATCCGGAGAAACGGCTTACGGTGCGGATCCTGGCCAGCAGCTCATCCCACTCAAAAGGTTTCCGGACGTAATCTACGGCACCGAGATCCAGCCCCTGCACCACCTGCCTGGAATCGGCAATGGCACTGATGATAATCACCGGTGTTTCTGCGCCGAAAGCCCGCAGGTTCTTAAGAAAATCAAAACCGTTGATTCCCGGCAGCATCAGATCCAGAAGGATCAGGTCAAAATCATTTTTCACCGCCATTTCCAGGGCTTCCGAACCGTCATTGCAGACCTCTGTCAGGTAGCCGGCCTGGGAAAGTCCCTGCTGTATAAAACCTGCCAGCTTTTTTTCGTCTTCAGCAA
>JAKOOG010000029.1 GCA_022701545.1 Weeksellaceae bacterium
TGCCGCTATTCACGGCATGCGGGATGAAATTCTGGGCTCTCCCCTCCCATCAAAGAAAATCGTCTGGATCCATAATGACCTTTCGGAGGTGAAAGGCTACACCGAAGCGGAAATCCGGAAGTTTTTCAGCTTTGATAAGATCATGGTGATCTCAGAAAAAATAGAAAAGCTTTTTCATCATCTGGCAAAGAATGAAGCAGAAAAAAGTAAGATTGTAAAGATCTACAATCCGCTGGATACGGAAGAATTTCTTTCAAAGGCGGCAGAACCCTTGGTCAATTACCAATTTGAGACTTCTGTCCCGACGTTCATTTCCGTTGGGACGGTTTTTCCGCAGAAGGGTTTTGACCGGTTATTGAAAGTTCACAAAAAACTTCTTGAGGAAGGCTTTCAACATAACGTCCTAATTGTAGGAGACGGTTACGATTTTGAAAATATCAAAAAGTTAAAATCGGAGCTGGGGCTTAATAAAACGGCAGTGATGCTGGGTTTTACGGACAACCCTTATCCTTATTTTAAAAATGCGGATTTTTACATCTTAAGTTCGCGGTATGAAGGCTTTCCGACGGTTCTTTTTGAAGCTATTACTTTAAAAAAGAAAATTATCTCCACGGAAGTTTCCGGCTCTGCGGAAATGCTGAACAATGGCGAACTGGGATTACTGGTTGAAAATTCCGAGGAAGGTATTTATTCCGGAATGAAACAGGCCCTAAGCCATCCTGAGAGCTTTGAAAAATATTCGGAAAAGCTGAAGTCTTATGAAATGCCTTTTACACTTACAAATTCTGTCGAAAAAATAATCTCAGTCCTTGATGATCTGTAGGATCGTTTTTATTTTAATATAAACCGGAAATCTTTATTTTTGCTTATGGCTGAAAAATATTCTATCCTTCAGAAAGACTTTTTTAGGGAAAGCGGAAGATGGCTTTCTACAGTGGAAATCTGGAAAAAATGTTTTAACCCCAATCTCCATTTTATCTATATCTTTAGAAAATCCCAGCAATATCTGAAGACCCCTTTGTTGAATGTCTTTTGGAAACTTGTACTGCGACATTACCAGATCAAATACGGATTCCAGATTTACCCGGAAACGGAAATCGGCGAAGGGTTTTATTTGGGCCATTGGGGAAGCCTGGTCATTAACCCGAAAGCGAAAATCGGAAAAAACTGCAATATTGCCCAGGGCGTTACCATCGGGCAGCAGAACCGCGGCTCAAAAGCAGGCTTTCCGGTAATAGGAAACGAAGTATGGATCGGAACCAACGCAGTTATTGTCGGTGGAATTGCCATAGGGAATAATGTGTTAATTGCTCCGAATTCGTATATCAATTTTGATGTTCCTGAAGATTCGGTGGTAGCGGGCAACCCGGCAAAGATCTATCCCAACCCCCAAGCAACCGAAGGATACATCAACAATAAGGTGTAATATTTCGAGATTAATTTGAAAACTACTTATATTTTATTCAAATAGTTCGTAATTTTAACACAGATCAAAGCCAATATTATGGATGAAATTGTCGGAATATATTTTAATATTAAACTTTGTTAAAAATGTTTCCTTTTTCAGCAAAAATTTTATTTTTGTATATTATTGATCTAATCTATTGATTTTAAAAATAATTTAAACGAAATAAATAATTATAAACATTAAAATTTAAATTTATGTCACAATCGTACGAAGTTATTTTCGAAAACAACAGAAAATGGGTAGAGTCTAAAATCGGAGATAACCCGAGTTTTTTTGAAGAACTTGCCAAAACACAGACTCCCGAATATCTGTACATCGGATGTTCAGACAGCAGGGCGACGGCAGAAGAGCTGATGGGTGCCAAGCCGGGAGAAGTTTTTGTTCACAGGAACATTGCCAATGTTGTAAATTCCCTGGATATGAGTGCTACAGCGGTTATAGAATATGCCGTACAGCATCTTAAGGTAAAGCACATCGTGGTATGCGGACATTACAACTGCGGTGGCGTAAAAGCGGCCATGACGCCTCAGGACCTGGGAATTTTAAATCCATGGCTTAGAAACATCCGTGATGTGTACCGAATTCACCAGACCGAATTGGATGCCATCGAAGATGAAGGGAAACGTTATGACAGGCTGGTGGAGCTTAATGTCCTGGAGCAGTGCATCAACGTTATTAAAATGGCCTGCGTACAGGAAAGATATATCCTTGAGGAATATCCTATTGTTCATGGCTGGGTTTTCGATCTTAGAACCGGTAAAATTATCGATCTTGAGATTGATTTCGAAAAAGTATTGAAGGACATCCAGAAGATCTACAACCTTAGTGAAGATACCTGGGTGATGAGCAGAAAGAAATAATTCTTTCTAAAAAGCAGGTAGCATGAAACTCTGGAGCATAATGACATTACTGTTTTTTCTCAACTTTACGGCCTTACCCGGTATGGCGGCCGTATTCGGCTGGGATCTTTCCAGGACCAATGTCGTTATCAATGAAGAGGAACCTCATTCTCACCCTGCCTCTTTTACCGTTTATGAAAAGACACTTCCCAAAACGCTGAACGTTTTTGATTATCTGAGGTTCTACGAACCTTCCAGCAATGAGAAATCTTTTGTACTGATCGATGATTCCTTTCATCTGTCACCTTTACTTACCTTATTTTCCCCGCCTCCGGAAGCTTAATTTTTACAGTCGGTTTTTTAATAAATATTTATATCAAAATGTTGATATGAATACTTATACCTTTTAAAAATTAAATTTCATCTATATAGCCTGTTTATTCTAAAAAATTAAACCGGTTATCTTTCACAGCTTTACATCATGAAAAAAACATCATTCATCGGAGGTATGAAGGAAAATTTCCCTTCAGGCCTCGTTGTGTTCCTGGTAGCACTGCCTTTGTGCCTGGGAATTGCTCTGGCCTCAGGCGCTCCGCCGCTATCCGGGATTATTGCAGGCATCGTAGGAGGACTGGTCGTGGGTTCCATCAGCAACTCAAGCATTTCGGTTTCGGGACCCGCCGCAGGACTGACGGCTATTGTTTTAACGGCCATCAAAGATCTGGGGGCCTTTGAGCTTTTCCTGTGTGCAGGAATCATTGCGGGACTTATCCAACTGGTTTTAGGATTTATCCGAGCCGGAAGCATTTCCAACTATTTTCCGAATAATGTTATTGAAGGGATGCTTGCCGCCATCGGAATCATTATCATTTTAAAACAGGTTCCGCATGCGCTGGGGTTTGATAAAGATTATGAAGGCCATGAATCGATTTTCGATAATGGGCTGAACTTCGGGTATTTCACGGAATTATTCGAAGCGGTGCAGCCGGGTGCGATCATCATTACCCTGATTTCCGTTGCTATCCTGATAACCTGGGATAAAGTATATGCTTTGAGAAGGATGAAAATGCTTCCGGGTGCCTTAGTAGCCGTCGTTACAGGGATCATTCTGAATGAAGTTTTTAAAATGACCGGAAGCTCACTGGCCATCCGGTCTCAGCATCTGGTATCATTACCGGTGCCGCAGTCTCTGGAGGATTTCAGCAACCTGGTCACCATGCCTGATTTTGCGGGATTTACCAATCTTAAGGTATGGATCGCAGGGGCTACAATTGCTATCGTAGCTTCTATTGAAACCCTGCTTTGTATTGAAGCGTCGGACCGGCTGGATATTCAGCGGAGAATAACGGATACCAATCTGGAGCTTAAGGCCCAGGGTATCGGAAACCTCATCAGCTCATTTATCGGCGGGCTACCGATGACTTCAGTAGTCGTGAGAAGCTCAGCCAACGCCAATGCAGGCGCCACTTCAAAAATGTCTACGATTATCCATGGAGTTTTGCTGCTGATCTGTGTTTTATCGATTCCTGTAGTTTTAAATTTAATCCCGTTGGCTACCCTGGCTGCCGTTCTGATTATGGTGGGATATAAATTGGCCAAACCGGCAACGTTCAGACATTTCTGGCATCTGGGAAAATTCCAGTTCATCCCATTTGTGGCAACGGTAGTCGCCGTAGTTGCTACAGACCTTTTAAAAGGAGTCGGCATCGGTCTTGCCATCTCGGTTTTTTATATCCTTCAGGGAAATATGAAAAGAGCTTATTACTTAAGCCGGAAAGAGCTGGATGATGCAGACGGGATCACCATAAAGCTGGCAGAAGAAGTTTCATTTTTAAATAAGGCAGCCATTAAGAAAACGCTGAAAAATATTAACCCGAATTCTACGGTAACGATTGATGCAAGAGGCACTTCCTATATTGCAACCGATGTTCTGGAGATGATACAGGATTTTGCCAACATACGCGCAAAAGAAGAAGATATTGCCGTGGAACTCTTGGGGTTCAAAACTTCATACCGGGATTATGAGCAAGACGAAGATTCTCATATTCTGGTAACCCATAAAAGAGCAATGTAAGAGAATATTAATGCAAGTACTATTTTCAGCCGCATGACGGATGGTTAAAAGTTAATTAACTTAAAATTATGTTTAAATGGAAATTCCTTTTTCAATTCATGAAAAAGGAATTTTTATATATCTTTTTTATTTACTGCGTGAAACGGATTTATCTATAAATCTAGTTAAAGGATCTTTCCTTTTAAGCTAAAAGATAACGGGTTTTGATATGAATTGCTATAGAAAGTATAAGGTCTTTAGAATAATGACTGTAGGGTTTCAGTCAAGTGAGGGCAGTTCAATAAGATCAATGTTATCTTTTTGTGAGATTTAGTTTATTTGCAACTAACATTAATTTTCTGAATTGGGTATTATTTTCATATTCTTTCTTAAGAAAGATACACGTAATAAAAAGTATTAATTGTTTTAATAAACCGGGTTTGTTTAGCTGGCCGTCAGACCCCACAAATTGTCCAGACATCTGAAAGTGGTAAGGAATTTTTTTTTATAGTTATAACTTCATAATCTTATCTGCCAAAGTAATCAGTTCATTTTGTGTGCTTGGGTCTGCTTCATTTGATAACAGAACAATACCGGAATTCAAGTCAGGATAAAACACCATATAGCTGCTGAATCTCAAGCTCCCTCCTGTATGTGAGATGCTTCTTCTTCCATCGCTTGTTTTTTTATTTTCCAGTTAAGTGCCACTGCTCCATCCTCAATTTTACCGAAGGTAGGCCGATGGCTCAGGCTGACGACCGCATTTTCTTCATTGAGCTGGAAAGCCATATACTTCAGCATATCGGAGCTTGATGATGCTATGCTTGCTGCCACTCTGAGATCCTCCCAATGAATAACAGGCATTACACGTCCTTTTGCATCATAGCCTTTCGCCATCTTTGAAGGCAGCTTACCGGATTCCAGCAGATAGGTATCTTTCATTTTTAATGGCTGCACGAAATATCTTTTCAACAGGTTTTCATAGGTATCATTATAAATATCCTCCATGATGTATCCGAGCAATTGTGCTGCCGTATTGCAGTGCCTGGAAACGCTCCCAGTAAAACCTTTAGTTTCACCTGATGTAAATCCTGTCTGCTATAAATCGTGTGTACAGAATCTAAAATAAAAGGGATACGGTTCGGATCTGCTTTGCTAAAAATATCTTTATCCGGCATCCAATTGGGGAGTCCCAATGTAAGATTTGCTAAATTCAGCAAAGTGATCGGTGTTCCATTATACTCCAAGTTAGGATAATCTTCCTTCAAATATTTTCTTATCATCATTCAAGTATACCTTTTTATCAAGAACGGCCTTCGCCAATAGAGTGGCACCGAATGTTTTTGTGATAGAAGCAAGTTCATATACGGTACCCCCCGTCGGCAGATCCTGTTTGTCTTTCCGGGTCGAGCCGTAATTGTAAAGGTACTGCTGTCCGTTTCTAATGATACCGACTGAAATACCAACTCTGGAGCTATTCTGCATAAATCAGGAAACCGATCGATCCACCAGTGAGTCAAATGATATTTTCAATTGGTTATCGGTAGCGAATTTAATTGGACCTGTCTGAGCAAAACAGCCTGCTGCAGATGTCACGAAACTTAAGATTAAAAGAAATTTTTCATAGGAGATCAGGTTTAAGAAAACAGGCTTATAGCTAAATAATGCCCTTACTTTTTATCTTTTAAATAATGAGCGGCATTGGTATTCTCAGGATTCAGCTCTAATGATTTCCTGTAATTGAGGATCGCTTCCTTTCGGTTTCCAAGTGTTTCCAGTATTTCGCCATAGCTATCGTAGACATTAGAACTTTTGGGAAACAACAGGGTATTCAATTTAAAAATTTGCAGTGCTTCATTCTTTTTGCCTTGTTCTATAAGCTGATATCCCCAGGAATTAACTTCATCTTCAGTCAGGGTAAAGTTTTTCTGGTCTTTACTGATTTTGCTGAAAATTTGATCGGTATTTTTAAAATTATTTTTCAGAAGTTGCTGACGGAGAAGCTTTAAATTCTTACTTAGTCCGAAGCCGTTTTTTATTTTCATATCCGGAAGGTAGAAACCGGCAATTTCATCTATGAACCATTCAGGACTTGAACCCTGAAGATTGGTTAGTACCACTATCGACAAATTATCCTGAGGATAGACAAACAATGCGGAGCGCATTCCGCCGACGGGTGCCAGTGCAGGATGCTCTTCTCTGACTACTGTCGGCCAGCCCAAGGCATAACCATTGGTCAATTTATTGAATCCTCCGATATTACCGTTATTCAGTCTGGCTGTAGCAAACATCTGATCTATGCTCGACTGCTTGTTCAGCAATTTTCCGATCTGCAGTGCAATAAGCCATTTGCCCAGATCTTCGGATGTTGAAATAATCCCGGTTGCCGTTCTGAAAAACAGAGGAAAAGTGGCATAGGTATTATGCAGCTTACCGTCATTAATCCACTTTCCTCCATCATTGTAAATGGTGGAATACGAGTTTGAATTATTTGGAATGACATCGTTTGAATCGCCAAAACGGGTGGAGACCATACCGCAAGGCTTGAATTGATTTTCTTCAATGAACTTCGTAAAATGCCGGCC
>JAKOOG010000038.1 GCA_022701545.1 Weeksellaceae bacterium
CATATCCGAAACAATACTTCCAGCCATCTGATCTTAAGAATAGGAAATATCGTTGGAAATGGCGGAAATCCTAATACTTTATTCAACTTTCTTAAAACCCAGATTTCACAGGGGGAAACCTTTACCATTCATCAGCGCGCAAGAAGGCTTTTGCTGGACATCGACGATGTTTCAAAATTTTTGCAGGTGAATGATAACCGTTCAAATAATCAAACCGTTAACTTTGCATATCCTCATTATTTTGATCTGAAAGAAATTGTACAGGCCCTGGAAAGCCGGATGCAGAAAAAAGCCCACTACATGGAAACCGATGAAGGGGATTTTTACAGAGTAGATTTTAATGAAACCGCAAATAATTTTTTCACCGGGATTGATGCGGGCGAATATTTAAGGATTCTGGCTGAAAAATATACTTAAAATATAAACACAAATGCCTAAAATTTATTTTATTATCGTTACTTACAATGCCATGAAATGGGCAGATAAATGCTTCACCAGTTTGAGGCAGTCTTCTGTTCCGGTTCACTGTATTGTGGTCGATAACGGTTCCACAGACGGCACGCAGGAATATATTGCTACCCATTTTCCGGAAGTTGAATTCATACAGTCCAAAGAAAACTTAGGATTCGGAAAAGCCAATAATATCGGCATCGAAAAGGCCTACCTACAAGGTGCCGACTTTTTTTACCTGATGAACCAGGATGCCTGGATCTATGAAGACAGCCTCGAAAAACTGCTGGAGGTTTATCATTCTTTTCCGGATAAAAAAGAACCCGGTATTCTCAGCCCGATGCACATCGACGGTACGGAAAAGAAGCTGGATATTTTCCTGGATAAATATATTGCCCACAATTTCGAAACCCGGCTGATCTCGGATCTGTATTTTCAGAGCCTGAAGCCGTTTTATGAAGTAAAATTCATTAATGCGGCACATTGGCTGCTTCCGAGAGACACCATCGAAACGGTGGGAGGATTTAATCCGTATTTTTTCCATTATGGAGAAGATAGGGAATATGTAAACCGCACACTTTTCCATGGAAAGAAGACCTTTCTGGTTCCCGGCAGTAAAGTGGTGCACGACGGGAAACAGTCCCTTTCTAAGGTCGATTATACCAAATATGAAGATCTGGGAACAGAAACCAATATCATGAATCCCTCTATTCCGGATTCTTTAAAGTCCGAGAAAAAAGCCCTCAAACAGAGTATGCTTAAAAATATGTTTGCCGGGAAAAAAACCAATTATCAGAAGTTAGCATCAAAATATAAAAAAATAGTCTCTGAAGAAAAAAAATTATCGGAACTGAGGCAGATTGTAGCAAAAAAGGGGCCCTGCTTCCTCAATATAAAGACGGACAGGTAATATGAACCTAAAAAACACCGGAAAATGATTAATAAAATTAATTTTGAAACGAAACCGTTTTACTATTCAGATAAAGGTATTTACTTTGTGAGAAGAAACAAATCAGCAAAAAAAATCATATGTGCGGAATAGCAGGTATTATTGCTCATAATGCAAAGAATTACCAGGAAGAGCTTCATCAAATGACCGATGCCATTGCGCACCGCGGTCCGGATTCGGCACATCATGAGTTTTACGAAAATGCAGCCTTAGGGCATCGGAGGCTATCCATTATCGACCTTTCCGAAAACGGAAAACAGCCCATGTTTTCCGGCACAAAAAATGAATGTATTGTCCTCAACGGGGAAATCTATGGCTATCAGGATATCAAATCCCAATATACCGAATATCCTTATCGGGGAAATTCCGATACCGAAGTCATCCTGGCGATGTACCAGCGGAAACAGGAAAACCTGATTCACGATCTTCCCGGAATGTTTGCTTTCGCCATCTGGAACAACGAAAAGCAGGAACTGTTCTGCGCCAGAGACCGTTTCGGAGAAAAACCTTTCTATTACGCTTTTGGAAAAAATAATGAATTTATTTTTGCTTCCGAGATAAAAGCCATCCTTGCATCCGGCCTGATCCGTCCGGAAGTAAATACTGAGGCGATGTCACATTACCTACAGTATGGCTATGTAAGTACTTATCAGAGTATTTACAAGAACATTCATACACTGCCTCCGGCCCACCAGCTGATCTGGAAAGAAGGAAAAATTTCGGTTACCCGATATTACAGCCTTCCTAAGAAAGATACGGTCATGAGCTTATCCGATGCAAAGGAGGAATTTACTTATCTTCTAAAAAATGCAGTAAAAAAACAGCTTGTAGCAGATGTGGAAGTCGGAAGTTTCCTGAGCGGAGGCTTGGATTCCTCTTCTATTGTCGCTTTGGTTGCCGAATTTTTACCGAAGCAGACGACCATCAGTTTCGGCTATGATCATCAGGACAGCGAGCTTAAATTTGCCAAAGAAATAGCTGATAAGTACAGAACCAACCATATTGAAGTTCATGAGAAAAAGGAAGATCTGGCCACTTCCCTGCTCAAAATTTCTCCGTTTTTCGACGAACCCTTTTCCGACATTTCATTTATCCCGCATTTTGAAATCTGCAGGAACGCCAGAAAAAACCTTACCGTTGTCCTGTCAGGAGATGCCGGCGACGAATTATTTGGTGGCTATAGCTTTTACAGGGTAGAAAATCAGCTGAAGAACCATTTCAGCTATAAAAATATTATTGCCCAATTCGGATTAAATTTATACCAGAAAATAAAACCCGTCTCTTTTGTCTCACAACGGAATTTGAACCATAAGAATATCCTGGATTTTCACCGGAATTTTGTTCGGAATGCTTTCAATCCTCAAGAAAGAACGGCATTAGGAATATCTTCATCTTACGAACAGCCCTACAGCTTTGTTGCTGATCCTGATTCTCTAAATGACATCATGCGACATGATCTTGAAACTTATGTGCCCGCCAATATGATGGTAAAATCTGACCGGATGGCAATGGCCAATTCACTGGAAGTAAGGACGCCTTTCCTGGATATCGATTTTGCGGAATTCTGCATCCGGCTTCCCGAACAGCTTAAGCTTACCAACGATCATGATAAAATCATTCTTCGCGAAGCCATGGGCTCCTACTGGACGGAAACCATCAGAAAACGCCGTAAACAGGGCTTCGGGATGAGCATAAAAACCTGGTTTGAAGAAGAAAACCTCATCAGATTGTCTGATCAGCTATTAAAGGATCCGAATCAGAAAATATTCAGCTATATCGATTTTAAGACTGCCCAGAAGTTTTTAAACAGGGACCATAAGCACTGGAATCTTTTACAGCTGGCGCTTTGGGCACATCATAATGCTATTTATATATAATGAGCATAAAGAAAAAAATATCATCAAGGCTGTATTATTATCAATGGCTTCTCCATACACGAAAACTTCGTACAGATTTTCCGTCCTACCATATTATGGATATCGAGGATACTATTGATGACATTATTAAGAATAAACGCTCCGTCAGCAGGTTTGGAGACGGAGAATTCAGGTTGATGTTCCCGGAATATCAACTGGAATTTCAGGAAAACAGCGAAAGAATCAGAAAAAAAATGCGTGAAGTCATCGGTTCAGATCTTAAAAACCACCTGGTCTGCCTTCCGGAGCCATTGGTTTCCGTACGATCGTTCGATATAACCACAAAATACTGGTGGAAAAAATTCATCAATAATTATGGTTCGCGCATAACTCCCTTTCTTAGTACGAACAGAATGTACGGCAATTCTTTTATCACAAGATTTTATTTGGGATACGAAAATAAATCAGAAAAGAGGAACCTGAAAATTGTCCGTCACCTGAAAAGAATCTGGGACAAAAAAGATATCCTGATTATAGAAGGTAAATATTCCAGGCTTGGTGTCGGAAATGACTTGTTTGAAAACGCAGCGTCAGTACAGAGAATTATATGTCCTGAGAAAAACGCATTCTCCTGTTATGATAGGATTTTTGAAGCGGCCGGAACGTTAGGAAAAGATAAAATTATTCTTGCTGCGTTAGGTCCTGCTGCTACCATTCTGGCATATGACCTTGCTAAACTTAACTATTGGGCAATTGATATCGGACATATCGATATCGAGTATATCTGGTTCCTGAAAAAAGCAACGGAAAAAATTTCAATTGAGGGAAGACATGTTAACGAAGCAGAAACGCAGAAATCCTTTGACATTCCACATGAATATGCAGAAGAGTATCAACAGAGTATTATTTTAGAAATCGCTTTATGAATCTGAATATATCCGTCATTATTCCCGTTTACAATGCCGCCCGGTTTTTGGTAAAATCAGTTGATTCTGCACTGCAGTTTGATGTAGTGAAGGAAATCATATTAGTGGAAGACTGCTCCACGGATGATTCATTAGCCCTTTGTGAAAAACTGGTATCCGGAAATTCAAAAATAAAATTATTCCAGCACTTCGACAAAGGCAACCATGGTGCCGGCGCAACGCGGAACCTGGGAATTGAAAAAGCCACACAGGATTTCATTGCTTTTCTGGATGCCGATGACTACTACCTTTCCAACCGTTTTGATGCGGAGAAAGAACTTTTTGAGGATCCCCGGACAGAAGGTATTTTCGGAGCCATTGGCGTAGACTATTTATCGGAAAAAGGCAAAGAAGAATACCGGATGAAATTTAAGGATTCTCTTCTTACCACAGTAAACTATGCGGCGGAAGGAAAGGAAGTCTTCGAAGGGCTGCTTGGACTTACCGCTAAGGTTTTCGGTTCGTTTTTTCATCTGAATGCACTTACAGTGCGGCGGTCGGCTCTTGAAAAAACCGGGCTCCGTTTCAATGTAAATCTGCGGGTTCATCAGGATTCCGATTTTAACCTGAAGCTTGCCTATCACTGTTACCTTAAATCCGGAATTATAGATAAGGCCATTGCCATGAGAGGAGTTCATGATGACAATCGTATTACCAAAATAAAACCCTATTCTGCAAAATTTTATCGTAACAGCCTTCTTTACAATGAATCCCTTTATACATGGAGTAAAACGGATAAGCTGGAAAAAGAATATGCAAAAAAAATAGAGCTTAACTACCTCAGTTTTAAAATAGCCCATCAGAAAGGATTAAAAAAATGGATCTCATTTTTACTGACAGCCTTGAGAAATCCTGAATTTTTTAAAACAAGATACCGGTTTCATGCTTTAAACAATACGTATGATCTATAAAAGAATAAATCAGGTTAAAAGGCTGGTTAGTGATGCTGTAGCCTTTTTGCGGCTAAAATTTTACACCCCTCCTGAAAATGATAAAGTATTGCTCATCCGTTTCAGCAATCCTAACCTCTACCACCGGTTTTTCTATCTGATGGTCAAGTTTTATCAGCTTTCAGGATATACCATTTGTTACCCTATGAATTTTGCAAGATTCAGGAATCTGAGAAATAAAGACCGGTATTTAGGGCTTATCGTTCGCGAAAAAAACTTTTTGAGCATCCATGAGAAAAACCTTCCGTCAAATGTGATTGAAATAAAGGATGAAATGTTCAGCCCCGATTATTTCGCCAACTATTTTGAGCACCAGAATCAACAGGAAAATGCATTTCATGTGCCGATGAGTTTTCATCCGTTCATGTATAGCCAGGGAATTTGGGACCATAACATCAATACGGAAAGGAAAAGATTCAACTCGATCTTTTGTTATGGAAATTTCGATGTACAGGCGTATCTGGACATCAAAAGAACTGAATTTACGGTAGAAACCAGGACCGGTCTGTTGGCCTTTTTTATGAAGAAAGAAAAATTCATATCTATTCATGGAAAAGAAGAAATCGTTTCTGCAGATGATGCCATGAATGAAAAATATGTTTTTGCCATAAAGGAAAACTATGGCATCAGGATGGAAGACATCCGGGAACTCCTTGCCTGCTTCAATTTTTATCTCTGTTGTCCGGGCGTGGTGATGCCCTTATGCCATAATGTAATTGAAGCCATGTCGGTAGGCACCATTCCCCTTATCCAGAAAGAATATGCCGAAGTCATGTACCCTAACCTCCGACATCGGATGAATGCTGTTATTTTTCAGGATCTTGACGAATTGGAATATATTCTTCAGAATGAAATATTTAATTATTCCGAACAGGAGATTTTAGCCATGAAAACAAATGTTCTGGAATATTATACTGAATATCTTTCTCCGACCGGTATGGTGAAAAACTTAACCCAAAGCATTTGGGAAAAAAAACTGATATATTTACAGGCAGAACACAGAAGTATAAAATTTATTAAATAAGATTATGGGAATTCTACAAAGGCAAATTGCCGGACTTTACGGAAGAAAAGCTTTCCAGGCTTTTTTTGAAAGACTTTTCTTTATTGCCTTGAGAGGGATGAATTACGGCAACGGTTCTGATTATGAAAAAAGCGGTGAAAAATATATTTTCGAACTGATTAACAAAATTCTTGCCCATAAAGAAATTCTGATTTTCGATATCGGAGCGAATGTTGGAGGCTATAGCAAAGCACTTATTCAAAATATTAAGACGCCGTTCCGAATCTACGCTTTCGAGCCTACCTCATTCTGTGTAAACGAATTGAAGAAGATAAACCATCCAAACTTTACCTATCATCAGCTAGGATTCAGCAGCAATCCGGGAACAGCCGAAATACATTATGATTACGACGGTTCCGTCTGGGCCTCAATAGAAAACAATGGATATGAAAGAATCAATAAGGAGCTCAGCAGAACGGAAGTCATTCAGCTGGAAACAATCGATCGGTTTATGGAAGAATATTCAATTGCTCATATCGATTTTTTAAAAATAGATATTGAAGGGCATGAGCTGAAAGCTTTTCAGGGAGCAAAAAATGCTCTTGAAAACAATCGTATTTCAATGATACAGTTTGAATTTGGATTGGCGAGCCTATACGCCGGAAACAGGTTGACTGATTTCTTCTCAACATTAAAAAACTACGATATTTACAGGATCTTGCAGGACGGTTTGCAGATAATAACATATCACGAATCATTTGAAATTTACCTGACGACCAATTATTTAGCGGTAAATAAAAACGCAGATCTTAAAGTATCCTGACATAACTCTTTACTGTTCCATACAGAAATAATTTTTTTCAACTCCAGTAAAAATATCCGTACATCATGAAAATCTCCGTCATCGTTCCCGTCTACAACGCCGAAAAATATATCACGCAGGCCGTAGAATCCGCTCTTCAGTTTGATGAAGTGTATGAAATCATTCTGGTTGAAGATAAATCTCCGGATAATGCGTTGGAAATCTGTCAGCAGCTGGCAGAAAAGCACGAAAGGGTCAAACTTTTCCAGCATCCCGACAAAGGCAATCACGGAGCGGGGCCTACAAGAAACCTTGGGCTTGAAAAAGCAACCGGAGATTTTATTGCTTTTCTGGATGCCGATGACTATTATCTTCCCAACCGTTTTGATGCGGAAAAGGAACTTTTCAAAGATCCTAAAGTAGAGGGGGTTTATGGAGCACTGGGCGTGCATTATTATTCCGAAAAAGCAAAGGAGCAGTATTACCCTTTGTTTAAAGACAACCTCACTACGGTCTACAAGAAACACGATCCAAGAGAGGTGTTTCCCGGCCAGCTGAATATGAGGGGAAGCTTCGGATTATTCAGCATCGACTGTCTCACAGTGAGACGAGAATCGATGGTGAAGAAATTAAAGCCTTTCTTTAAAATGCACCTGAGGCTTCACCAGGATACGGAGTTTTTATTCAGGCTTTCATACTATCTTGATCTTTATCCCGGGATCTTAGATCAGGCTATTGCCATGAGAGGGGTTCATGAAAACAACAGGATCACTGCCGTGGATTCGAAAAAAGTAAATCCGGCGATAACCCGGGTATTGCTTTGGAGAGAAATCAATGATTGGGCACAGAATGAAAAAACAATTCCTCAGGATGTAAAATTACATATTGAAAGAATGCACCGCAGTTATGAGATTGCCCTTGCGCCGGCTGTAAAAAAATGGGGAATGATTACAAAATATCTTATTCAAGATTACCAAAGCATCCGTTCCGGACTGTATAATATCAATTTCAGGAAATATCTGTTTTAATGCCTTTTGCTTAAAATGGAATCTGCGATCTGTCCTGTAAATATTTTCCCGGAGGTTTTATACATGTGATTTCCATCGGTATAGCTGTATTCTTTTGCCCTTGAGGAAAAATCGAAGAAATGAACATCATATTGCTTTGAAACAGATCTTATTTTTTCGCTAAAGTCAGGAGAATAAGCATTTTCGACAGCCATTATCTTTTCGGATGCGGGAATCCTTACGAGATAGACCGTTCCTTTATCTTTAAGAAACCTGATCATATCCTCCAGTGCTTTAATTCTTAAAGGGGACAGTTTCTGTGTTCTGGCCATATTATCCCTGTAAAATGCGATCTTTGACAGTTCTCTTTTCCTCACGGAATCTTCGGCCATATTCACATTGACTTCCATCCAGCCGTCTTTATGTAAATAAGTGCTGGATCTGCCTTTCTGCTCACGCTCCGTAAAGATTTTAAACCAGCTTCTGGAGTAGTTCTTCACAAGGTATTCATAGTTGGGCGACATGTTATAGAAATACATATTTCCCAAAGGAGAATTTTCTCTTTCGGGAAGCTCTTCAGGCCTATCCTTAATTTTTTTGTCTGATGATAAATTCCAGGGATCTACGGTGATGATAAACAATCCGTTTTTTGTATCCGGATTTAATTTTCTTTTCAGAGCATCCAGATAAACCGGCCCGTATGGGGACTGAACCACATTCAGTGAAAAGTTATCAAATTTCTGATGAAGTTTTCCTTCCAAAACACCGGGTTGTACAGCCTGTGATCCCCTTGAATCTCCTAAGATGATATTCATCGGCTTATCCACGGCAAAATGCATATAATTATCATCCGTATTTCCGGCCGCAAATGCTCCCAATACAGCCAGTAATAAACTACAACCTAAACCGTAAAATGATATTTTGAGCAAAAACCTTTTCATACTAAAACTGGAAATAAATAAATTCATGATTTCCGAAACTGGCATAACGGAAAATAATAATGACGATGCTTACATACATAATCCTTCTAATCAAAGGGTTGAATCTTCTTATTTCCAAACCGTGGAATCTCGTCCTGTTAAGCCATTCAATAACGATCATGATTCCGATAAGGACGATTATTTTATACGGAAAATGCGAAGGTACAGAGAAAATTGTTGTGCTGAATATGTTTTTGATATACAGGACAGCCTGAGAAACGGAACCGGCCCTGAAGAAGATCCACGCAAAACAGGTAAGAAGAAAGGTACTGAGGATCTGAAAAATCTCTTTCAGCGAAGGTAAAAGGGTATTCATAGCCACAATTTCCAGATTTTGCCTGTTTTTATTCAGGACCATTAAAGGCATAAAATATAATGCATTAAGTCCGCCCCAGATAATAAAGGTCCAATTGGCGCCATGCCAGAATCCCGAGACCAGAAAAATAATAAAGGTATTGCGGATCTTCATCATCAGCCCGCCTTTACTTCCCCCCAAAGGAATATACAGGTAATCTCTGAACCAGGACGACAATGAAATATGCCATCTGCGCCAGAATTCGGCAATGTCGCGTGAAAAGTAAGGGAAGGCAAAATTTTTCAGCAATTCGATGCCGAATAATCTCGAGACCCCCAGGGCAATATCGGAATATCCTGAAAAATCTCCGTAAATCTGAAAAGCAAACAATATGGCTCCTAAAACCAGACTGCTGGCACTTTCCGTTTGGTAATGGGCAAAAATTTCATTTACCAATGGGGCACAATTGTCGGCAATTACCATCTTTTTAAAAAATCCCCAAAGGATTTGCCGCATACCGTCTGCTGCCTGTTCGTAGTTAAATGTCCGCTTCTTCTGAATCTGCGGGAGAAGGTGCGTAGCCCTCTCAATAGGGCCGGCTACCAACAGTGGGAAATAACTTACAAAAACGGCATAATCCACAAAATTCCTCTCTGCCGCAATCCTTTTTTTGTAAATATCAATCACGTAAGAAAGACCATGAAACGTATAGAACGAGATGCCGACCGGAAGCACAATTTTCAAAAGCCAGACATTTACATGAAATCCAAAACCTGCTACCAGCTCGGAAAAGCTCTCTATAAAAAAGTTATAATATTTAAAGAATCCCAGGAAGCCGAGATTGATGACAATGCTTATCAGCAGCCAGAATTTGGCTTCTTTTTTATTCCCGCTTCTCTCAATCATAATCCCCGAAAGAAAATCTAATCCGATAGAAAATATCAGCAGAAATAGAAACTTCCAGTTCCAGCAGGCATAGAAATAGAAACTTGCTGTAAGAATGAGCAGATTCTGATCCTGATATTTCTTATTGAAAACAAACCAGTACAGTATAAAAACGACTGGTAAAAAGATTAAAAAGTTTACTGAATTAAATAGCATAAAATCTTCTTAAATTAAATTTTCACGAAGATTTGTGTAAGCAAAGTCCGGTAAACTTTCTTTCAAAAGCAAGAGATGAGAAGGAAACGGTTTTATCAGTCACAGTTTTATTTTTTTATAATAAAGAGGATGAGATTATTTTTTAAACCATCAAACTCTTTACTTTACAAAAACGCCGATGTATTTCCCTTCATATTCCACCACCGTAGTTTCAAGATTATTCTTCTCGCAGAAATCCTGGTACGCCGAATTGTCGCCGATATCATCACTGATGAAAATTCCGCCGGCTCGAAGACGTTGATAAAGCTCGTTATAGGCCCAGAATCTTCCGTTATAGCTTTTATCGGAATCATAATGCACGACATCGAATTCAGGACTTTCAGCAAAAATTTTTGGCAGGGATTCCTTATCGGCAAAACGGAAAAGTTTCCAGTGCGGCTTCAGGTTCTCCGGAACAATACATCCTACATACCGGTCACCGTCCTGTGCCAGGTAAGGCATATCGGAACTGTAAAGTGTTCCGTTTCTTTTTTCCAGGGATAAAAGCGCTGCCAAAGAAGACCATCCGTAAGCGACTCCCGTTTCTACCACGTTCTTTGCCCCTGCGAATTCACAGGCGTAATAAATCAGCTCCAATGCTCCGGCTCCGCCCATTTTGATCGGGCAATCCCTTTCTTTCTGTTCAGCGTTTTTTAAAACCTCAGCATACCTGCTTCTGAAAGCGTCCATCTCCATTCCGAAAAGCTTTGAAATCGCATCTTTCTGGGAAACAGCCTTTGAAGCAGCCCAGGAATTGGTTTTTTCCTTTCCTTTGAAAGCATTTCTTCTCTGTAAAGTATTTTTTATGATTTTCCTTCTTAATTCCGGATAAAGGTCAGGCCTTTTAAGATAAGCAATAAGTGTTTTGAGAACCGATGATATTTCGCTCACTGTGTTGAATTTAGGCCACAAAAATAATATTTTTTACGGTATAATACAATTAATTATCTTTGCGATACAAATTATGAATTAAATACAATCCCGACATGCTGCACCTTATTCTCGAAAAGCTCCAACGCAGAAAACAGCTTTCTGTACTGAAAAACAATCCAAATACTACTGTAGGAAGCATAAAAGTAGGCATCAACAATCATTTTATCTTATCCGAAGGGCTGGAAAAGGTAACGATCGGCAGTTCTGTAAATTTCAGAAACTACATCCATATTTTAGTGGAGAAAAAAGCAAAACTGATTATTGAAGATGGTGTTTTCATGAATAATTTCTGCTCGGTAAACTGCCTGGATTCTATTTCGATAGGAGAAAACACGCTTTTCGGGGAAAATGTAAAGCTTTATGATCACAACCACTGTTATACGGCGCTCCCTGAATTTAAAGTTTCAAACTCGGATTTTTCCACGGCTCCGATCAGGATCGGTAAAAATTGCTGGCTGGGAAGCAATGTTACGGTACTGAAAGGGGTATCTATCGGCGACAACTGCATCATCGGTGCAGGATGTACCGTCTTTAAAGATATTCCGAGCAATACGAAAGTCTTCAATCAGCAGCAATTAATCTTTAAATCCGTTTCATGATCAAGTTTTCGATTTTAATTGCCAATTATAACAACGGAAAATACTTTAAGGAATGCTACGATTCCATCATGGCGCAGGAATACGAAAACTGGGAAGCTGTTATTCTGGATGATGCGTCTACCGACGATTCCGTAAGCGTTATCAAAAACATTGTCGGAGATGACAGCCGTTTCAGGGTTCTCGAAAATGCAGAAAACAGCGGGGTTGGGATTACCAAGAGTAAGCTTATTGAACTGGCAGAAGGCGACATCTGCGGATTTGTAGATCCGGATGATGCCATTACCCCTACAGCCATTTCTTCCAGCATTGAATGTTTTCAGAAGAAAGAAGTGGTCTTAACCTACTCCATTTTCATGAGCTGCGATGAAAATCTTCAGCCACTTTCACCTTTCGGGGCCCGGCAGGTGAAAAATAACGACCGCTGTTTCTTTAACTATCCGATCCAGATTGCCCATTTTGTCTGCTTTGACAGAAAGATTTACCTTCAGACGGAAAAAATGAATACGGCCATGAAAATTTCGGAAGACCAGGACCTGTACCTGAAAATGTATGAGAAAGGAAAAGTAAAATTCATTAATGAAGTCAATTATCTATACCGGCTTCACTCGGGAGGAATTTCTCAGAATGACAATAAACCGAAATCCTATGAGTATTTTGCAAAAGTAATTTTCAATGCCATGAAACGGAGGAACTTAAAAAAAATAAACGGTAAAAAGGTTCCTGACCAGTATACCAGTTCCGAGGAAATTTATGCCCTTCTGGAATATCAGCATTCAATTTCTTACCGGATAAAGAAAAAGATCAGCATTTTTGCACAACAAATCTTTGGTTAATGGGAGATGACAATAAAATAAAGGTGCTTTTCAGGCACCGGTCGATGGAAATGGGTGGTGTGGAAAAGGTAATGCTGAGCCTGCTTAATAATCTCGACAGGGAAAAATTTGAGATGACAGTTTGCCTCAACATCAACCAGGGAGAATTGCGGGATGAATTTCCAAAGCATGTACGAAAAGTATTCCTTACCCGCGGCAAAGAAGACTTTTCCGGAAATACGGTTCTTCAAAAAATTCAGCTGATCCTTAGAAAACTCAGACTACAAAAGATCCAGAAGCAGCCTGCAATTGCCGATAAACTTCTGGGAGAACAATACGATATTGAAATCGGAATGACCTACGGGGATTTTCCGGCGGTACTCAATTCCACCAATAAAAATTCAAAAAAAATAGGCTGGTTCCATTCTGAAATCAATCTGCCGAAGCTGCAGCCGCTGGTTCCCGGAATCCTGAAAAATTTCCCGGAATTTGATCAGATGATTTATTGTTCGCAGAAGATCAAAGACATGATGCACCAGTATTATCCCGATCTTCAGTATCCTCCGGAAGAAGTGATCATCAATGCCATTCCGGTTGACGAGATCAGAAAAAAGGCGGATGAACCTGTTACGGGCTTGCCTGCAGGCCCGGTGTTCGTTTCCATCGGGCGGCTGCACTCCAGGAAAGGATACCATAAACTGGTCCTGGCTCATGCCAGACTGATAACTGATGGGTTTCATCATTCGGTAATTGTGGTAGGAGACGGGGAAGAATTCCAAAATCTTAAACAGCAGATTGCCGATAACAAAGTGGAAGACACTTTCATCCTGGCAGGAAATAAGATGAATCCGTATCCGTATGTTAAAAACGCAGATTATTTTATCCTTCCATCAGAATCTGAGGCCTGGCCACTGGTTATTGCGGAAGCGCTCATTCTTCAGAAACCTGTGATTGCTACCCGTACGGGAGACATCCCGGCGATGGTTAACCATGGAAAAACCGGCTATCTCATCAATTATGAAACGGATGAAATGTATGCATCGATGAAAAAATTTCTTACGGAACCCGAATTGATTTCTGAAATGAAAAAGAATTTAATATCGATTGAAGAACAGTTCGACAGTCAGAAGATTTTTGACGCTGTTGAAAATATTATCATTAATTTATCAAAAAAATAAACATGATCCTTTTATATCGTGCCATCCTCAAAATCCATACCATGTATCAGTTTATGATACAGCGGATCTATCTTAAAATCTGCCTTTCAAAAGGATTAAAAGTGGGAAAGAACGTCCGTTTTGTGGAAGTACCCCAATTCGGAACAGAATGTTTCCTGATCGAAATCGGTGATGAAACCACATTTTCCAATAATGTAAGGTTTGTAAACCACGATGGGGGCCAGAATGCGCTGCATTTTTTTGACAAATACAAGGATGTCAGGACTTTCGGGAGGATCAAAATCGGCAGACGGTGCCTTATCGGAGCGGATACCATCATTATGCTTGGTGTGGAAATGGGCGATAACTGTGTTTTGGGAGCAGGGTCCATTTTAACTACATCGATGCCGAGTGGAACGGTATACGCCGGAGTGCCTGCTAAATATATTTGTACAATCGAGGAATACGGTGATAAATTATTGGCCAACAACGTTATGTATCCCCGCGAATTAGAGGCGGACAGGCCTAAGTTGGAAGTTTATATCAAAGAAAATCTTCCCCACCATTACAAACCCGTAAGAAAATAAATGGCTGAAAAGAAGAAAATCCTGATCCGCATCGGATCCCTGCGCCATGGCGGAGCGGAAAAAGTGCTGGTAACTTTCCTGAAAAATCTTCCTGAAGACAAATATGATATCGATCTGTTGCTGAATCTGTATTCGGGAAAATATCTGCCGGAAGTCCCTAAGTGGATCAATGTCCTGTATCTCCACAAAGGGGAAATGATTACCACCAACCGGCCGCATGAAATTCCCCGGAAAGCCGCGCGGGTGCTGCACGAAAAAATAGTGAAAAAATTCCCGAATCTTCTCTATAAAAATAAATTGAAGAATAAGCAGTACGACATCGAGTTTGCCGCTATTCACGGCATGAGGGATGAAATTCTGGGCTCTCCCCTCCCATCAAAGAAAATCGTCTGGATCCATAATGACCTTTCGGAGGTGAAAGGCTATACCGAAGCGGAAATCCGGAAGTTTTTCGGCTTTGATAAAATCATGGTAATCTCAGAAAAAATAGAAAAGCTTTTTCATCATCTGGCAAAAAACGAAGCAGAAAAAAGTAAGATTGTAAAGATCTACAATCCTCTGGATACGGAAGAATTTATTTCAAAGGCGGCAGAACCCG
>JAKOOG010000048.1 GCA_022701545.1 Weeksellaceae bacterium
CACCGGAAGGCCGGTCCGGAAACTTTCTGCAAGCACCTTTTTATTATAAGGTACTACGGCAGGATCATCTTTGAATAAGGTGAAAGAAAGTTCCAGACGTGCATCTTCATTTTTCAGACATTTTAAAACAAAACCCGACATCCATTCTTTTTCCCCGCTACAGAGCACTTTGATGTTGCTTTCGAGATCCTCATTTGAAAGGTTCTGAAGTTTCTGCGACGAATTTTTATTGAATGTGATGGCTACCGTTACCGTTCTTTCGCCTTCTTTAAGGTCGAATAAGGAAGATGCTATGGAAAAGCCCAGCTTAGCTTCCGGAAGCTCTTTGTAAATGGATTTGCCGGAAACGGTTTCATCCGAGTTATATCCGAACGGCCACCAGTAGCTGCTGTCTTCCGGCAGCTTTTCACCAAGGCCGTCCGCTGTATCTGCTGCCGGCGCCATTTTCAGTTCCCGCTTTTCATCATCATTCAGGAAACTTCTGACTTCGGCTATTTTAGCCTGATTGGCCATAAGCTCCTCTCCGGTTTTATAGATCCGTTTTTTCCCGTCGGCATCTTTATCGCCATCCAGCAGGGTTCCGCCCGGAATCCTTTCCTGAAGGGCCTTTTTAGCCAGTTCGAAAATCACGTAGACCTGATCTGCCCGGGCATCTTTTTTCTCAATCTGCAGGATTTCATTGTAGTAAAAATCCAGGTGCCTTTTGGTCAGGTTATTGAACGCTTTCTTGGAAAAATCGAGCAGTTTCAGGAAGCACACGAACAAGGTCAGGTGAGGCGTCAGGTTGCTGTCCTGTTCAAACCGGGAAATAAGATCGGTAACCTGCTTCTTCATTTGTTTGTATTCTACGCTTTCCCTGCGCGGAACGGTGCGGCCATCATCACCCAGGAAGAAGTTTTCCCAGTTTCCTTTCGGCGTTGCAGGATCATCCTTGTGAAAATAATTGACATGCCTGGCAAAATTATTAGCAAATAACAGCCAGTCAAACAGATCGAAATCATGCAATTCGAGATTGCCGGGATCCAATTCTGCCAAAAAGCGCTGCATTTGCGATTTTCCTTCGCGGTAATGCGAAAATGTATCTGTTTTTTTCATTAGTTTATAGTTATATTTCGATGGTCAGATGCAATACTTCATGTCATGCCTGATGGGTATACAACATGGCTACGGACCTCCCGGCTGTATTTATATTTCGGTAGCTTCTCCTTTGTAGAAAGGGAAAACCATATTGCTTCTGGTATTGGTGTTTCTTACTTCATAGTCAATTTTTATCAATACTTCCCCGTGAAGTTCCTCTTTGGTATCAATGTCAATATTCAGAATATTGATCCTGGGTTCATGATATAAAATGGCGCGCTCAACGATCCCTTTCATCTGGGTGATCAGGGTAAGGTCCAGCGGCTTGAAGAGCATCTCCTGCAGATCGCATCCGTAATCGGGGAACATCACGCGTTCGCCCGGTCGTGTGGACAGCAAGATGATCAGGCTGTTGTTGATGTCTTCCACATCGGTGGTCATTTTCAGGATTCCTTCCGTCTCATTGAACTCGGGCGGAAAGCTCCAGCCTACTCCTAAAAAATCTGTATTTATATTCATATGTTATTTGTTTTTATTGGGTTAACATCCTTTAATCCGGAGCTCTCAGCCGTCGTGCCATTCTTTGCGGATGTTTTATATTCGGTTTCAGATGATCTGTAAATAGCGGTTTGCTGTTCAGGAAGATTTATTCTTATCCGCCTATTAAAACCGTTGCTTCTCCCGCGGTAATGACTCCTCCGTGAGCGGTGGAATCGCCCATTCTTGCGGCCTGTTTTCCGCCGATAAGAACGCTTGATGATCCTGAGGCGATAGTATCCAGCGGACCGGTGCATACGGCTTTGTCTCCTACCCTGGCGGCAGGCTTTCCGCCGATGAGTACCGTCGGTTCCCCTGCCGGGATAATGGGCCCGCCCACATGCGGGACATTTCCCGTCACCATCGGGCAGGTATGCATATCTGTAATTCTTGCTGCCGGTTTCATGGTAATTAATTGATTTTTACTTGTGATCCTTTTACTACGGTTACGGCTCCGGATTTAAGTTCCGAGCCCGAGCTTCCTTCTGCCTTAAACTGTGCGGAAGCTTTTACACTGATATTGGTCCCCTCCATCTTGATGTCACCTTTTGCCTTGATCTTAATGTCTTTCCCGCTTTCCATACTGATGCCGTCTTTATTAAGGATCAACTTGTTGGCATGCTCATCTTCAATTTTAATAGCATCTTCGTCTTCGTTAAGAATCAGCTTTTTGCCTTTCGGGGTTTCAAGGGTATAGGAGATTTTATCGTCATTGAAAATCATCTTCATTTCGCTCCGGGTGACGAACCCTTTTTCATGGTTGTCGTCGGTGGCTGTGATCGGAGCCGGTTTGGCACTGCTGTTCAGCATACCGAGTACAACGGCGTCGTTGGGATCATCGTTGATAAATCCGATAATCACCTCATCGCCGATTTCCGGCCGGAAGAACGAACCTCTGTTTTCTCCCGCATCAAGGGTAGCGACCCTCGCCCAGATTCCTTCTTCCTCACTGTTGATGATCGGGATCTGTACCAGAATCCGATCTTCACCATCAGGATCCGATTCCAGCTGGGATACCACACCGATCTGCAGTCCGCTGATGGAAGGAATAATTCCGGAGCCCGGCATTTCGCTGATATCGTAGGTTTCCGAGAACCAGGTGGGGGAAAGCCCGAACTGGGCATCTACCAGCCAGTTTCCATCGGCAATTTCATGACGTACGCCGGTGACGTATATTTTTCCGTTGAACCGGTTGCCTACGCCCTGAAGCGTTAACGTAGCACCAGGCAGTACGGACGGGATTCCCTGGAACTTTACGCGTCCCCGGGTTTTGGCCAGCTGTTGGAAGGTGGCTTTGGCATCGCCCCATTCCTGAAGTTCGCCCTGGGTAAGATTTCCGCCATGCTTAAGCTGCAGGTCTTCGATTCCGAACACTTTTGCCAGATCGCCCGGTGACAGGTTTCCGTTGAGACTGATGGCCGGATCCTGGGCTTCCACTTCGGTAAGTTCCTGATCGGTATAGCTCCAGGTTTTGGCGGTAATTTTACTGAACTGGTCCCTGGCGTCGATTTCGCCGTCGAATTCATGGACGGAAGATCCGTAAACCACCGTTTCCACTTCTTTTTTGCTGAAATCCGGTTTGGCAATTTTCACCGTTCCGTTTTCAACAAAGCAGAGTTTCCCGTTGGCCTGGGCCCGCGTCAGCATAAAATCCCAGTCGGAAGCGCGGTACTGCACCAGTTCTTTGTGGGAATTTGAAGTCGCTTCAACCTCAGCTTTCAACCCGCTGTTGCCGATCAATTCTTCCATGACCTCGCTGTCTTTGCTGTCGTAGAAGTATTTGCTCTTTCTTCCCAGCGTCATTTTTACGGCTTTATCCCTGCATTCTACGATCAGGTAAGAGGAACCGCTTCTTACTTTGATGTTGTGCTTCACGACAACCCCTTTAAAAATCGTCTCTTCTTCGGAATGGTATCCGGCAGTGATCTCGATTTCTTTCCCGGGAATCAGCAGGTCTTCATTGCTCAGCTTGAAATCCTGTTCCGGCGCGCTGCCGTCCAGGATGGTAATACGGGCATAGGGAATTCTGTTGATTTCTTTTTCCACGACAATATGGGTAATTCCATACCTGCCCGGCAGTTCGGTACCTTCGGACATTACCTTGAAGGTGATCAGGTCCGCGTTTTTTGCTGTCTGTATGTATCCGCTGTTGTTCATGTTATGAAATTTTTTCTATGGGTGGAAAATAGAGCTCTTCACCCGGCACCAACTGCCTGAAGTTGATCAGGTTGTTTGCTTTGGCTACTTCCAGATAGTATTTAGAGTCGCCGTAAATTCTTTCGGTCATCAGGG
The DNA here is from genome assembly GCA_022701545.1 of Weeksellaceae bacterium. Taxonomy (GTDB): domain Bacteria; phylum Bacteroidota; class Bacteroidia; order Flavobacteriales; family Weeksellaceae; genus Chryseobacterium. The sequence goes on from JAKOOG010000048.1 coordinate 3,907, forward strand.
GCAAAGTGTCCCCGTCCTGTATTGTTCTTTTGTGGGTAAGATCGGGAGAACTTTTCTTCACTTTTTTTTCCGCGAGTTCTCTGCTAACCGATCCTCCGAAAGTTGCCTTTCCTATAGCTCTTAAAGGAGTTCCATCATTTTTAAACAGTTTATAATCAATTGTAAATTCCTCCAGAATTCCTTTAAATTCAAATTTGCCCCAAATGACTATGACATTATGCGGTTTATGAATTGTACCATCATATGCCCCGGTTGCTTCATAAAATTCATACAATTGATCGGTGACTGCCTTTTTTTCAAAAGATTTTCTTTTAATTGCATTAATGAGTTTAATACCGGTGTTTTCTTCCGTTACTCCCGTTCCGTCAAACAAAAACTCCAGTTGCAAAGACGGCGGCCCCGCTTTTGAGAATTTCTGTTCACCGTCAACGGCTCCTATGGGTTGCACTTTATCAAAATCATTCTTGCGTGTAAAGGAGAATCCTGTCGGATTAATCAGGGCTTTAAAAGCACTGGTGCTTATTGTTCTTCCGTATGTTGAATCCTGATAAGTTCCTATAATTACTTTACTTATTGCTCCTGCCATTATCTTTCTTTTTTACGGTGTTCTATATTGACGGCCTGTTCCACACTTTCGCTGACCGCCCGCATGATCTGCTTTTCGTCTATCGAGGCGGCAGTTGAGGTTGCGGCTTTTTCGTCCACATTTATTTTAATGTGAAGCTCTTTTATTTCTATTGGCATTTCGTTTTGTTTTTAATCGGCTTTTAATAAATAAATTACTTATAGCCAATGATTTAACATATATTCTTTAAAAAAATCCGGGCATATAAAGGGTGCTCAGTCCTGGCGTTACGGCCAGTCTGCCTGTTTTATCAAAAAAATTCCGGTAAAAATGAACTCTGCTGAAACACGCTTTACGTGCCCGGATCTGATGTAGAAATTACAAGCCCAGGCTTGCCAGCGAAGAAGGGATTGTAAAATACCGGTATTTCAGCTCTATGGTTTCAACGGCCAGTTTGCTTTCCTCTGCATTGAATTCCGACACTTCCCATCGTACGGGATAGGCTCCCACTACATTCCAGACCATTAATGGTGCGGTAGACTGGAGTCCTCCGGCAAGGGAAACAATAAGATCCCTGGGTTCAAACTCGAAGTTCTCCATCGCATTTCTGCACCAGCTTATCAATCCTGAACTTACGAGCAATCCGCGTTTAAGAACTAAATTGGGGTATTTGGGACGCAGAGGAAGCTGATGGACGAACCGGTTTTCGCCTCCTTCGGCATATTCTTCAGTGGCAATATCGGTTGACAATCCGGATATGGATTGAAATCTGGAGTCAATACCCTCTGTGGTCGAGATCCCGTTAACGATAAAAGAGAAACTGGTGGGAGGATATAAAACAGCCATGATTAGTTATTTTCAATAGTTAAACCTTCGTGCGCGATCTCCAGCGTCTCCACCGCTACTTCATTCCCTTCCGCTTTAAGATCCGTCGACTGTAATTTCACAGGGAACGCATTCTTCACTTTCCAGGTTACGGCAGGTTCCCCGTTTTCATCAAGAAGAGAGATCGTAATCGATCTGCGCTCTACCGTATTCCCCTGCATGGTTTTGAACCAGGCATAAAATTCATTGTCCGATTTGAACGTCCCTCTTTTAAAGGTAATGTTGCTGAACTTCTGAAGACCGGTCATTTTGATCTTGCTGAAATCCGGGCTGGCTCCGTGCCGGTATTCGATCACATCGGTTTCGATGTTAAGGCCCGATACTTCCTGGAATCCTACTTTGGTTCCACCCCAGTCTACTTCAAAGGCGAACTTTACTAATGGATATGTACTCATTTCTTTTTTAATTTAATTTGGGTTGATTTAATTTAAGTTTAAGCTTCCTGCAGCTTGTGAGAAAAACGGATCACGATAAATTCTGCCGGACGGACCGCAGCCATCCCGACTTCGATGATCATTCTCCCTTCCAGGATATCCTGGGCAGACATGGTTTTGTTCAGGCCTACGCTTACATAATACGCTTCTTCCGGCTTGCTTCCGGCCAATGCTCCGTCTTTCCACTGTTCGTTAAGGAAATTCTCGATCATCGCCTGTACCTTTACCCAGGTGTTGGCCGTATTGGCTTCGAAAACAAAACGTTCGGTGGCTTTTTTCACGGATTCTTCCACCATGTTGAAGAAACGTCTTACCGACACATACCTCCACTCGTTGCTGTTGCCGTCCAGGGTTCTTGCGCCCCAAACCATAGTTCCTTTCCCGGCAAACGTTCTGATCGCATTGATGGATTTTCCGGAGTCCGCATCTACGTTCAGGTTATC
>JAKOOG010000050.1 GCA_022701545.1 Weeksellaceae bacterium
CTTATCAAAAGGATTTCTGACCTCCAACATCATTTGTTCATGTTTTCTGTTTTCAGTGGTCTGACTCAATGTAACTTCAATCGTTTTTTCCGGATTGAGATTTTCTTTTACAACTTTCATGGCAGTAATCCGAGTTCCCTTTGTTTCAGTTTCGATAAATAAATGCTCACCGGGGAAAATTTGCAGAACTCCGTCTTTTACAAAGTATCTGGATTCAGGAACTTCCTGCTGATAAAATTGAACGGAATCTACAGGTAACTTTAGTGTAAAGGCATCCCGGTACTCTTTATCATTTTGTGCAGAACAAAATGTGGAAAAAATGCTTAATGTCGATAAAAGCAGAATTTTAATTGTCGTCACGGCAGGTTATAGTTGTCGGAATAGTGGATTAAATTTGATGTTAAAAATTAAAAGAGTAAAACATCGGTTTTCAGAGCTTGTGTATTTGCTCTTCAAGTAATAGGATTTACAAATATTTTATCTAAGGTTCTTTAGGGAATTCATCGTAGCCTGTTCCTCACATTTTTCAAAAGTGATTTCGTACTTCGGCTTTTCCTCCGGATAGGTCAGCAGATAATCCGGGCAGGGTTTTTTCTGCGCGTGGCTTTTATCGAAATCGATTTTCCCTTTGGTGATGATGCTGTCTTTTAAAAATTTCTCATCAATTTTAAGGACTGCCATTTCTGCTTTAAAAGCCTCGGAATATTTAAAATCTTTTGACAGGGTTTCCGCGATAACACGGCTGTTGGGAAGATATCCGCTGCAGCTTGCGCCTTTTTTGTTCAATATAAAAAATACGATAACAAGTCCCGGAACGAGGCCGATCATGTAAAACTTGAGTTTCTTCATTAGAAAATTAAAAGATTAATATCATGATAGGTAAGCCCGAAACGGTCGCAGATGACTTTTTTTGTGTGTCTGCCTTTGTACATGTAAAGGCTTTGTTTCATTTCATTTTTGCGGACCAGCATGTTTTCGAAACCGCCTTCTTCATCATAATTTAAAATATAGGAAAGAAAGAAATTGGATATGGCTTTTGTCGTGGTTCGCGGCATTCTCGAGGTGAGGTTCGGAAGTCCGCAGTGGATCACGCCGTGTTTAACGATGTAAGGATCTTCCATATTGGTAAGCTCGGAAGTTTCGATCACTTTTCCGTTGTCGATGGTAATATCAATAATGACGCTTCCGGTTTTCATTTTCATCACCATGTCTTCCGTTACGACCGGCGTCATATTTAATCTGGGAAGAGCGCCGATTACGACATCGGCTCTTCTCAACGCTTTTTTAACCTCCTTAGGATCGATAATGGAAGTGGGAACCCTGCTGTCCACCAAAGTATGGAGCCTTCTGAGCTTGGAAAGGGAGTTGTCGAATACCCGCACACTTGCTCCCAAACCGATAGCGGCTTTCGTGGCAAATTCCCCCACGATTCCGGCCCCGATGATCACCACTTCTGCCGGTCTTACCCCTGTAATTCCTCCCAGCATCAATCCGTTGGAAAGGGCCAGCAATTCGGAAGCATACAGAATAGATACCGTTCCTGCAATTTCTCCGACCAATCTTACCAGTGACAATTGCCTGTATTCATCGACAATAAATTCAAATGCGATCGCATTAACTTTTTTTTCTGCTAATTTCAGGAAATAAGCTTTATCCCGAAGGTTGATCTGTAATGCCGAAACCAAATAGGTATTCGGGCGCATATAATCAATTTCCTCCTCAGTAGGCGGATTGATTTTAAGGATCAGGTCCTGGGAGAATGCTTCCTTTGGATCATTGGTGATCCTGGCTCCTGACTCCGAGTATTGTAAATCTGTAAAAAATGAACCTTCCCCGGCTCCGGCTTCAATAATAATCTCATGACCACTTTCTACTAAAACCTGCACGGCATCGGGGGTTATACACGTCCTTCTTTCATTCAGCGAAGTTTCTTTGGGAATGCCTATGCTGAATTGTTTCCCTTTTTTAATGACCTCCAGTTTTTCTTCCTGCGGCATCAGTTCCTCTTCGGTAAAAGGCGTAAAAATGTTTGTAGTACTCATCCTTTAATATAATTAGGTTCTTACAGATCGTTAATTTACATTCAAATTCAGGAGCAAAGATACGTAATATTTATACGATTTACCCGAATGTAATTTCCCTGTTTTCTCCGGTATTGATGATGCTCATTTCATGATACTTAAGTCCGTAGAGGTCTTCCTCATAGACTTCCGGCCACTCGATGATGCAGAGGAAGGCATTGTCCAGGTATTCCTCAATACCGATGTCATAGGCTTCTTCAATATTTTTCAGGCGGTACAGGTCGAAATGGTAAACCTTTCCTTTTGGGGTACGGTATTCGTTGACGATGGAGTAGGTAGGCGAATTCACTTCGTCGGTGCTCCCGAGATTTTTAAGCAGAAACTGGGTGAAAGTGGTTTTTCCGGCTCCAAGATTTCCTTTTAACAATAAGATATTGTGCTGTAACTTTGAAATGACTGTTTCTGCAACGGACTGCCAGTCTTCGATATGATGAATCGTGAATTGCATATTTTTAAAGCAAAGATAATTATTTATTAAATTTTCATGGAAAAAAAGTAATCTGTAATTGATAAAGTAATATCAATTGAATATTTGATCTATACTTTATAAATAATAATAAATCAGTTTGTTATATTTAATGTTGATTTTAAATATATTGTAAACCAGCACTTTGTAATCAAATAGCTTAGCTGAATGATTTATTTTTTTCTGCTATCTTTGTAAACATTTCCTTAATTTATGGGGTTAGTGTTTTAATCAGTTTTCAGGAAATATGATCTCCAAGCAAACAATAGACAAAATATTCTCTACTATAAGAGTAGAAGAAATCGTTGGCGAATATGTGCAGCTGAAAAGGGCAGGGTCTAATTTCAAAGGGCTCAGCCCGTTTCATGAAGAAAAGACGCCAAGTTTTGTGGTGTCTGCCAGCAAGCAGATCTGGAAAGATTTCTCAACCGGGAAAGGCGGAACGGCGATTTCTTTTTTGATGGAAATCGAAAACTTTACTTATCCCGAAGCCCTTCGCCACGCCGCCAAAAAATACGGAATCGAGATCGAAGAAGATCAGAAAGATTTTTCCGAGGAAGCGAAAATGGCACAGTCGGAGCGGGACCAGCTTTATAAAATCCATGAGGTAGCCAATGATTTCTTTCAGAATTTCCTTTGGGAAGTGGAAGAAGGCAAGGCGATCGGTCTTTCTTATTTTAAAGAGCGGGAACTTCGGGATGACATCATCAGAAAATTCCAGCTCGGGTATTCTCCTGAAAAAAAGAATGCATTCACCGAATATGCCCTGGAAAAAGGGTATTCCAAAGATATCCTCGAGAAATCCGGACTTTCGATTTTCCCTGAAAACTCACCGGCCGGCATCGACCGTTTCCGGGAGCGGGTGATGTTCCCGATTCACAGTTTTTCGGGGAGGGTACTGGGTTTCGGAGCGAGGATCCTTCGAAACAATGTAAAGACAGCCAAATACCTAAATTCTCCGGAAACGGAAATTTATCACAAATCCAATGTCCTGTATGGCCTGAACCAGGGCAAGCAGGCGATTTCCCGTAAGAACGTCTGTCTTCTGGTGGAAGGGTATATGGATGTGATCTCGCTTCATATGTCGGGTATCGAAAATGTGGTGGCGAGTTCCGGAACTTCCCTTACCACGGAGCAGATCAAACTGATCAAAAGGCTGACGGAAAACGTAACCATTCTGTTTGACGGTGACAATGCCGGGATCAAGGCCAGCTTCCGGAGCATCGACATGCTGCTTACGGAAGGGATGAACATCCGCGTGCTGTTGTTTCCCGACGGCGATGATCCCGATTCGTTCGCCCGCAAGCATCCTCAGGAATACGTAGAAAAATTCATCGAGAATGAAGCGATGGATTTTATCGATTTTAAGGCGGAGATCCTGCTGAAAGACATTGGGGATGATCCCATTAAGAAAGCCGAGGCGATCCGTGATATTGTAAAGTCGGTTTCTTTTGTTCAGAATGCTTTAAAAAGAGAGGTGTACCTGAAGCAGGTTTCCAGTAAGTTTGGCCTGTCGGAGCAGAGTTTATTTAATGAGCTGAACGTTCAGAAGCAGATTACGCAGGGCCAGACGCATCACGTCCAGCAGCAAAAGGAAGCCGCTCCGGTAAGGATGGATGTGGTTCCACTGGATGAAGAGAAGGCTGACCCTTTCCTGTTTGAAGTTTTATTTATGGAAAATAAGCTGATCGATCACATGCTGATGTTTGGCGATATTGTACTGAAAAGAAGAAACGAAAAAGAAGAGGAATATCAGATTACCGTTATTGAGGAAATCCTTTATCATTTCGATGAAGAAGAGTACCGGTTTTTAGCCAAAGGAAACGAAATTATCATCGGGCACGTAAAAGAAGGAATCCGCAATGAAGAGCTGAGGAGCGGGAATTTCTTTATTACTTTCATGGATGAAGAAATTACGAGTAAAGTTGTGGATGCGCTGCTGCCGGTAAACGAACTGGAGAACTGGGCATCGAGAAATATATTTCCTCCGAATTACGGAGATAAAATTGCCGATCAGGTACGCGGTGACGTCCTGCTGCACAAATACCGATACATCGATTACCTGATTGCACAGACGGCTAAAGACCTCGAACAGTACCGGGATTCCGACCAGACAAAGTATTTTGAGCTGCTACAGAAAATCATGCTGATGAAGCAGGCTTCCATCAGGTTGAGCCAGATGATCGAATATTCGCCTATTAAAGGGATCTTTGTCAACAGAAAAAAATAGTTGCAGACAATCTGATGATTCATCTACCAACTTATATGACAAAAAGTCTTATAAAATTTTAGGAATAAAAGTTGTAACTTCAATTTCGTAACATATAATAATACAAACAGAAATATGGACATTAAAAAAGAATTCAGAGATTTCTCTACGAAGCATTTAGGAAACAACGGTCTGGTTACCGATCAATATATGAATATGTACGGCCCTACGAATCTTACCCCGTACATCATGGAGGAAAGAAGACTGAACGTAGCGCAGATGGACGTTTTCTCCCGTCTGATGATGGACCGGATTATTTTCCTGGGAACCGGGATCGATGATCAGGTGGCCAATATTGTAACGGCACAGCTTTTATTCCTTGAAAGTGCCGATCCTTCCAAAGACATCCAGATTTACATCAATTCCCCGGGAGGAAGTGTATATGCAGGATTGGGAATCTACGATACGATGCAGATCATCAAGCCGGACGTAGCAACCATCTGTACGGGGATTGCCGCTTCAATGGGAGCAGTTCTGCTGGTAGCAGGGGAAAAAGGTAAGCGTTCTGCACTGAAGCACTCAAGGGTAATGATCCACCAGCCGTCAGGAGGTGCCCAGGGAGTAGCCTCTGATATGGAGATCAATCTGAGAGAAATGTTAAAACTTAAAAAAGAGCTTTACGATATTATTTCAGAACATTCGGGACAAACCTACGAATGGGTAGAAAAAGCATCGGACAGGGATTACTGGATGACGTCCGAAGAAGCGAAAAGCTTCGGAATGGTAGACGAAGTTTTGCAGAGATCAAAAAAATCATAATCAGCATAAGCTGTTATCAGAAAAGCGCACCGGCAATGGTGCGCTTTTTTAATGTAAACCCTGATCAGCAGATGATCTCAGGTATGAGAGATCTGCAGTTCTTATTTTGAATAGGCAGGAAGCATCGGGTTGCTGATCACCGAACATCTTCTGACATCAATCGCTGTAGTTGCCGTATTGTTGGTGGTATCGGTATCGGTAATCTGGTTGGAGGCAACGGTAGATACCATTTTAAAGCTTTGATTGTTTCCTATTCCTTTCTTATAATATTTTCCGGTAATGGTGACAATACCCGAAGATTTCGCATTCAGTCCTACCGTCCCGCTGATATTATTGGACGTAAATCCTGAAGTCGGCAGGTTGGTATTGGTAAATCCGGTTGTCGAAAGACTGGTTATCGAAAACTTGGACAGGTCCAGGACATTGTTGTTTTGATCCGTTATTTTTCCGTTAAAATCGATGGTGTTAAGTGCCGCATCGGTATCGTTGCTAACTTCCACTTTAAAGGTAATATTGCTGGTATTGTCGTTACAGGTAAAATAACTGTCCGAACGGCTGTCTACCCTCAGGTTTCCCGGAGTGGTAAGAATAATATTCCGGATTTCCTGAAAATTGAAGCCTCCCCCTGTGGAAGCGGCAAATCCAAGTTTTAGATTGGCCGTGATAGGATAAGTCGTTGAGCTCAGAGTATAGGAAAGAACCTGCGTAAAAGTCGTCTGATTCTCCTTTCTCCATTTGATGGTTACCACATAATCATTACCCGGCTTGGTAATAATTACCTGAACCCTGCGGTAAAAAATATTGTCTGCAGGCCGCGTTGCCGTAATCGTATTATAATCGATTTCATTACGCTGCCTGATGGCTTCAACGGTTCCGGTTCGGTCGCCCAGCGGGGTACTGGCAAGATAAACGTTTGAATTATTGTAAGTCGCACTTGTCGGTCCTCTTAGTACGAAAGCATTGGGAAGCATTCCTGAAGTCAGGGTGCCGGCAGGTGCCGCTCCGTTCCTGTTCTCTCCGTTATTGGCATAGTTTCCGTAAGCATCGAGTCCTACCCCAAGATAGCCTCCGGATAATCCGGTGGTTCCGGCCGGGTTACTGTAGGTAGCATATCCCAACGAACCGCCGTAGCCGCCCAGTTTGAAATTTGCGTCCGTTACGGTAGCATCAAACAAATAAACGGAGAAGCCGTCTGCTCCGAAATAGCCGTCATCTATATTCCGCCAGTCTTTGTATTCGAAATCGGCAATTACACCCAAAGTGGTAGGAAATCCCTGAAGCACGTACATAAAACCTTTTTGGTTGGTTTTTGCCTCAGTAAGCCTCAGCCATCCTGCTCCGTTGGGATCCACTCCGTTAGCTGCCGTAAGATAGGCATTGTCTCCGATTCTAATTCCGGTCATATCCTTCGTTGTAAGAGGATTAGTAATCGTAAACTGTCCTGAAACCGAAAGCAAGGACAGGGAGAATGCAGCCGTTAATAATTTTAATGTATATTTATGAATATTCATCCGGGAGTTTTTATTTTACTACAAATACAATATTCATAAAACTTGCGTCCGTTGCATTATTGCTTACGGTATAATTCATGAAGCCATTGGCATCAATCGATACATTGCTAAATACATTGGTGTCATAATAGGTAATGTAATACTCCAGATCATTCTTGCCCAATACAGGAATTTTTCCCAAAGCACCGGTGCTGGATACCTGTGGCGCTGTAAACTGGTTGTAGTACAGCTGGTAAAGATCTTTTGTCTTAGCCCCTAAGGTTGTTGTATCAAACAAAATGGAAGGCATGTAGAAAAATTTTGGGATTCTCAGCCCTACCCATTTCGAAATACCATTGTTATAGAAATAAAACCCAGGTGTGGTAATATTCGACGTTTTTGAGGTTGAGGTACCGGGTACAGCTGTTACATAGACCACCGTAGAATTCTGATCAGCACCGTAAAGGTTATCCTTTGCTGCAAGTTCCGTTCCGGTCATTCGTACGGTAAGCATTCCGTCCGGAGTGGCAGCAGCTGTTTTGTTAAGATCTAATGTAGCTTTCGGGCTATTGGTATTAATACCTACTTGTCCGTTCAGGTGTGAAAGAGCTAAAAGAGAAAGTATCGAAATTGTCCTTTTCATATTTTTTTTTGGCAAAAATATAAAAATTAATAGCTCATATACTAAAAAGTTATAGTATATTTTTATGACTATAATCATAAACCCCAATGAGGTGATAAATTTAATATCTGTTAAAACGGCCCTGGAGGCTGTCAATAATGAGGCTCATCCAATGGCGGATCAGCTGAACAAAATATTTTTTTCCATTTGGCAACCGTATTTCTGCTCAGCTTAAAGTGAAGAGCGAGTTCGGTATTGTTCAGATGATGCTTTTTCTGATAATCTAAAATCTGAAGAATGGTATTCCTGTCATATGACTTCAGTTTCTGATTACCTTTTATCTTTTCTTTATCACTTTTTCCGGCAATAATGTCATTCAGGCGGATAATATCCAGGGGATCGATATTTTTTTTCTCTAAAATACTGCTGCAGAGTTCCTTCTTTTCAGGATACTTCATCCGGATCATATCCAGGTAGATTTTCCTGTAATCAGGCGTTTTCATGTTCTTTAAAGGGTTTTACTTGTTTTTTAATGATCCACTTGTAAAGGGTGGCTTTCGTAATACGGTATTCCTGTATGATTTCCGTTTTTGTCTTAATACCGGTATTGACGAGCTCCAGGATAAAATCAATAATTTCCCGGGTGTAGATGTTTTTCCGGAATACAGGGAGTTGGGTTTTCGTTTCAGCTTCTTCTTTGATGCTGGCGGGTGGTGAATACAGGATCAGATGCTGAGTATAAAGTCTGAAAAAATCATAACCGAACAGCTTGCTCCATTTCAGGAGTTTTTCGGTACTGATTTCTTTAGAAGCATAGGTGCTGTAAATCTCTTTTTCGCTACACCGTATAAAATTACAGAGGCGGGACAGCCCGATTCCGCACTCAGCCACTCTCTTTTCGATAAAATTCCCAATATGGATGTTTTTGAAGCCCATCTTTAGATTATATGATGTATGTCAGAAAATATGAATGTATGGGTGGAAATTTAAGAATTGCCTGGATTCTGCAATGCATTCTCCGGTGGTCGAACATAAATTTTCTGCGGTTCTTTTTAATCGCTACCTGCGCGTACAATAAAAGCAATGTTGAAATACAGACCGTATTTTCATCTATAAAATTTAGCAGAGATTCTTTAGCCATTATTTTGCGAGATCTTTGAAAGACTTCTGTTGCAAATATAATAATAATTTCAATGATTAAATAGATATAGGTAAAATATTGTGAAATAGTAAATTGCAATGTTATGATGTTGAACATATCATTTGATACACAATTAATTATATGTTCAGGATGGAATCGTCTCTCTCATGTTTTAATATAATATCTTACTTATTGATTGATAAATGAGATAGTCAATCGGAAATA
>JAKOOG010000054.1 GCA_022701545.1 Weeksellaceae bacterium
TGGTGAAAATGCTTTAGCGGCAATGACCGGATTTTTCAGTGGAATGTAAGGCAGCACCCACGCAGACTTTTTTTGACTTGCCTGTTCTGGCAATCGCCCGACTTTTTTAAACTGCTTGATTTAATCATAAAGCAACATTCATCAAGATTTTAACACATGAGAAACTTTAGACTTTAAGGATAAAACTTGGCGCTTATTTTAGAAAACATGAGAATAAAAATCAGGGATTATTATAATATGTACAAATTCTCCGGTGGCTGACACTCCCGAAGCTTAGACATTACCACCACTGACTATTAACCACAAAATATCAAAAAGAAAGGCACGGATTCTATACATCGGTGCCTTTGTTTTAAAATAACCTGAGCATTTTCAGGCTATTGCTATAAATTGATGTTCAAAAAGTCTCAGGTATAGTAAAAAATAGCCGGTATCTATCTTCCAGCCTATTCGACATCAAACCTCCGGTTCCTGCCCTTTCCAGGTATTGGTGGCAGCAATGCCGCTGATCTTAACAGGTTTCCCCTCTTTGGCCGACTGGTAGATGGCTTCCATAATGATATGGTCCTGAAGGCCCTCCTCTCCCGGAGTAAACGGTTTTTTATTGTTCATGATGCAGTCCGAAAAATGATCCATTTCCGCAGCAAACTGGTTGTTTTCCGCAAGACCGATTTCTTCGGTGCGTTTCATCAGGCCATCTGCCCTTGAGGTAGTAAGCTTCTGCCCTTTGTACGCATAGGCCTGGTCGATGTTCATCCATCCTGTTTTACAGTTCACCCGGTACCGGCGGCTTTCGTGCACATCATAATCGGTGGCGCAGTTGGCAATGACGCCGCTGGGAAAACGCATCTGCCAGCTGACCAATTCCTCGATTTCCTTAAACAGGGGATTCCCGGGGGTGCTGTACTGGTAGGCAAACACCTCCACCGGTTCTTCGCCGAGGATAAACCGGGTCGTGTTCAGGCAGTACAGGCCGATGTCCGGCAGCGCTCCCCCGCCGGCCAATGCCTTCTTATGTCGCCAATGGTCCACGTTCGCGGTACTCTGCGAATTATGGGCTTCCACAAATTTTGCCACGCCGAATTCTTTTTTCTGAATCATTTCCCGCAGCTTGCGGTTGTGCGGCTGGTAATGGATCCGGTAAGCAACCATCAGCTTGACACCTGCCTTGCTGCATTCGGAAATCATTTCCCGGCATTCTTGCGAAGTATTGGCCAAAGGTTTCTCGCACAGGATATGCTTGCCGGCCTTTGCTCCACGGATCACATATTCTTTATGGAGCCCGTTCGGTAAGACAATGTAGATGACATCTACTTCTTTGTTATTTTTGATCTGGTCATACGTCTGATAGCTGTAGCAGTTTTCCTGGGCAATGCCGTACTGCGCGGCTACCTTTTTCAGCTTTTCAGGACTGCCGCTGACCAATGCCGTCAGCTTCGATTTTTTACAATTGCTAAGCGCCGGAAGGATTTCTTCCAGTGCCAGATGGCCCAGCCCAACTACTGCATAACCGATGCGGCGGGATGGAGGAAGCGGTGTCGGCGTCGGAGCCGATTGCTGATCGGCTTTGGATTTCCACTGTTCCAGGACGATCGGTTCTTCCACGTCAGCAGGAATTTCAGCCGGCGGCGAAAGCGCGACTTTACGGTCCTGACCATACACGTTGTTTGAAATAACGGCGCCCAAAGCGAAGGTGCCGGCGGCTCCGGCCAGCGATTTGCCGGTAAGGTTCAGAAATTCTTTCCGGGAAAGATGGGGTTTTGGTTTTACAGGATGGTTGTCAGAAGATTCCATAAGATTTATTTTTGTGATTGGGTTTGGTGTTGTAAGGAAAACGTAGATATTTTCCGGCTTTTGGGCCTCTCTCAGAGATTCAATAAAAATGCCAACATTATTATATTACCCTGTATGATTTGTAGTGTTTTTTTAAACGCAAAGTTGTATGTTTCCTGCGCATCTATGTAAAGGATGCAAAGAAGGGATCAGCAAGCTGATCTGATGAAGCGAACGTTCAAGCTTCGTACAAAAGATTCGTCTGCCTTTGCCTCCGTAAAATAAAGCTTACCATTATTTTACCTTTACGTTAAAAGAAAAAATCTGCACCATCTGCAAAATCTGCTTAGCACGGAAATATAAAAGGAAAAGGATTGAATAAAACGTTTATCAATAACTTCCTTTGAAAATATAACAGCCTGGATCGTTTAATCCTCGATCCTACAACAATCAACTGATGAAAAACTTCGAGCATCCGGCTTCCCTTTTTCAAGCCTTACTTTCGCATATAGGTGTACTCATGCCTTTTAATCCACTGCGAATCTCCGGTAAACAGGACATCTTTACGGATTGAGAAAGACGATTTCCCTAAGGTATACGTCTGTCTGATGGTTGCTTCTTTGCCTTCGTTACCATCTTTGTCCTTATTCTCGGTAATGATCCGGATATTTCCGTCGGCGAGCTTTTCCCTGGAAACCACTTTCCCGGTCCCTATTGTTTTATCATCTTTTGAAATGCTTACAACTTCGGTTGAATTCGCATTTTTTTCGTCAGGATAGATATGGATAAAATTAAAGTCATCCGTTTTTCCGATTCTTCGGATTTCGAGATCTGCCGGCATGGTGTAAGGATTTCCCGATTGGTAGTCGAGGTAAGTCAGGCTTCCATTCCAGGTTCCTTCCAGTCCGGTAAAATCACGGATTAATTGGTCTGCATTTTTCTGGGCAAAACCGAAGGCAGGCATCAGCAGGACGACAGCGAGAAATAAAAGAGCAGCTTTTTGTTTCATAAGGCATTTGTTTACATGGGATTTTCAGTAATTGTTTTTCGTAATCCATCAACTAAGATCACGATTACCAAAGTTATACAAATCTTCGATACGGCAATCATGTTGTACAAGATTGAGCCGGATGGAAAGTTTTTCAGGTTTAGCATTATGGCCGGTAAATTTTTGAGGGCTATCTATTACTGTTTATCAACAAATGAGTTACAGGTAATTGATCTGTATGTTTAGCCGTTTACACTTTTAATCACGCTTTTGTCACCAGGTCATCCCGTATTTTCTTTGGCACAAGTTTAATGTTTTCATGCGTGTATTTAAAAAAGGTTTTAGATTTCGAATTCATAAAAAAGATTTACCAGGGAAACCAGATACTTTACCTTACTGGAACGATAATTATTTGAGCTAATTTCCGGCCTACCCACCAAAAAAACCTGGACCGCTCACGAAACCAACTTCCTTCAAAACCCCTTACCTTTGAAGTATGAACAACATCACAAAAATACAATTGGGACAGGAAGGTCCTTGGGTGTCAGGGCTTGGTTTGGGCTGTATGCGGATGTCTTCGATCTGGGGCGGACCGGTGCCGGATGAGGCGGAAGGTATTGCCACGATCCGACAGGCATTAGACAATGGCATCAATTTCCTGAACACCGGCGATTTTTACGGGGCCGGACACAATGAGCAGCTGATCGGAAAGGCGGTTAAGGGCAGACGGGAGGAAGCGTTTATCAGCGTGAAATTCGGGGCGGTTTTCCACAACGGGCAGCCGATCGGGATGGACCTCCGGCCGATCTCAATCAAGAATTTCATCAATTATTCCCTCACGCGGCTGGGTACCGAAACCATTGATCTCTACCAGCCAAGCCGGATGGACGGCAGCGTCCCCATCGAAGACATCATCGGCACAGTGGCCGACCTCGTACAGGAAGGTAAAGTAAGATCCATCGGCGTCTCAGAAATCACTGCCGACCAGCTCCGGAAAGCCAACGAAATCCATCCGATCAGTGCATTGGAAATCGGCTATTCGCTGGCCGACCGCCAGATTGAGAAAGACCTGCTGCCGGTTGCGAAAGAATTAGGAATTGCCGTAGTAGCTTTTGCCAACACCGCCGAGGGATTACTGACCGGTGAAATGAAAGTTCCGCTGCCTGCAAATGATTACCGCAACCACT
>JAKOOG010000072.1 GCA_022701545.1 Weeksellaceae bacterium
TGTAAAAAGGAACAACAGACTGTCCAAAATCCAAAATCCGCTGATTCGGTAAAAGTTATTCAGGATACGGCAAAAACGGAAACTTCCTCCGGAGCCATATCGGTGGAGACTTTCCCTTTTCCAAAAGAAATCAAAGAATGTTCCTGTTATTTTGCAAGGAACAAAGCTGATTTTGAAAACGAAAAATACATTTATGCCGATGATGCAGGGAAGACGGCTTACATGAAACTCGACGGAAAAAGACAGGCGATGAACCTGATTTCTTCCAGTGACATGGAAGTGGATGAACAGCTGAACAAAGAAATAGAAAGCGGTGACTATAAAATTTCCGTACAGGGAAAAAAGATCAAAGGTGAAGAAGCCCTGCTGTTTGAAGGGACGATCAGGATCGAAAAACCGGACGGCACTGTAGTTACCCTGCCCATCTACGGAGAATGCGGATGTTAATGGCTAATGGCTAATGGCTAATGGCTAATGGCTAATGGCTAATGGCTAATGGCTAATGGCAAAAATACAGCTTCCGTTTTTACGGAAGCATTTTTTATTTTGTAATTTTGAGAAAAATAAATTCAATGGAACTATCAAACATAGAACCGCAGATCATCTGGAAAAATTTCTCCAGGCTAAATGCGGTTCCGAGACCTTCAAAAAAAGAAGAAAGGGTAATTGCCTTCGTTAAGGAATTCGGTGAAAACCTCGGGCTTGAAACAACGGTGGATGCCGTAGGAAATGTGATCATCAGGAAACCGGCCACTCCGGGAATGGAAGATCGTAAATCGGTTGTTTTACAATCGCACCTGGATATGGTCTGCCAAAAAAATAATGATGTGAATTTCGATTTTGAGACGGAAGGCATCCAAATGGAAGTCGACGGCGACTGGGTACGTGCAAAGGGAACCACTTTGGGCGCCGATAACGGTTTGGGAGTAGCGACAATCATGTCGGTCCTGGAAAGTTCGGATATTCCGCATCCCGCGCTGGAAGCCCTTTTTACCATCGATGAAGAAACCGGAATGACGGGTGCTTTAGGACTGAAACCGGGACAACTGACCGGCGATATTTTACTGAACCTGGATACGGAAGAAGATGATGAAATCGATATCGGCTGTGCCGGAGGTATTGACGTGACGATTTCCCAGAACTACGAAACCGAAACGGCTCAGGGACAGATGATCAGATTCGAAGTGAAAGGCCTTCAGGGCGGTCATTCCGGAATGGACATCCACAAAGGTTTCGGAAATGCCAATATTATCCTGGGACGTCTGTTGTACAAAGCACTGGAAAAAGAAAATATCCAGCTGATCTCCATCGACGGCGGAGGATTGAGAAATGCGATTCCACGGGAAGCAGCAGCCATTGCTTCCGTAAGAAATGCTCAGGAATTCATTGATGAAGTGACCACGGGTCTTAAAAAGGAAATTTTAGAAGAATTCGCAAATACAGAAACCGGACTCCAGATCAATATTGAGCATACGACCAGTTCTGACAAAGCTATTTCTGAAACTGATTCAAAGAAAATTATTCTGACGTTGAAATCCCTTCATAACGGTGTATACCGGATGAGCCCGGACGTAAAAGATCTGGTAGAATCCTCCAACAATGTGGCAAGAGTTGAATTAAAAGAAGGTGCTTTAAGAATTTTAAACCTTTCCAGATCATCAGTTGATTCCTCCAAAGACGCTGTTGCGGAACAGTTGAAATCGGTAGCAGAATTAGCCGGGATGAATACGGTTTTCAGTGGTTCTTACCCTGGATGGAAACCAAAACCGGGCTCTGAAATCGTTCAGCTGATGGAGAAGATCTATACCGAAAAGTTTACCGAAAAACCTCATGTTGTAGCCTGCCACGCCGGCCTGGAATGCGGCATCATCGGAGCCAATTATCCCGAAATGGAAATGGTAAGCTTCGGGCCGACAATCCGCGGAGCCCACTCTCCGGATGAAAAGGCCAACATCTCTTCTACCCAGAAATTCTGGAGTTTCCTGAAAGATATTTTAGCGAATATTCCACAGAAATAAAATTGTAAAATTGCTATACTGAATATCCAAAGTCATTGATTTTGGATATTTTTGTTTTTAATTTATCTAAAAATCATAACTTTGAAGTAAGGGATAAAGATGATAAATACACAGACGCCCAATGAAATCCTTTCGTATTTCCCACAGCCGGAAATAAAAACATTCATAAAGTGGTAATTCTAAAATTCTACATCGTATATTACCGTATACTTGGTAAAAATATTGAGATGCTGTCATTTTTCTCAAACAGACCATCTCCATACAAAAAAGATTAAAGTAATTTATTTTAAAATACATCATGAAAAGCATTACCGTCTTCTGCGGATCGAGTTTCGGTTCGGACGATATTTATAAAGAACAGGCAACCCTGTTGGGACAAACCCTGGCTAAACAAGGAATTCAATTGATTTATGGCGGCGCAGATGTCGGTCTGATGGGTGCTGTGGCAGACGGAGCCCTGAATGCCGGCGGGAAAGTCATTGGCGTCCTTCCCCAATTTTTACAATCCAAAGAAATTGCCCACAAGCAACTTACCGAACTTGTCCTGGTGGAAACCATGCACGAAAGAAAAACCAGGATGAATGAACTCTGCGACGGGGTAATCGTTCTTCCCGGCGGCTACGGTACCTTGGAGGAATTCTTTGAAATGATCACCTGGGCCCAGCTCGGCCTTCACCAAAAGCCGATCGGGATCCTGAACACCGGCGGGTTCTACGATGACCTCATCCGGATGATTCAGACCATGGTGGATAGAGGCTTTTTAAAACAGATCAACCGGGATATGCTGCTGATCAGTGATGGGATCGAAAAATTACTTGAAATGATGAGGAATTATCAAGCGCCGACGGTCGGGAAATGGATTTCGAAGGAAGAAGTTTAGCAATTTTTTTTAATATGATGATTTCTGAATTCCAAAAGAGTTTTTATTATAACGGAAAATTTGTAAATTCAGTAAAAATCCGTTTCATTAAAAGTCTATTCATTAAAATGAGTTTATCCGTATGCCTGACGAATACCTGAATAAAATTCTGGCAGAATACAAAGAATGCCATCCCATCTATTCCGCCTTAGGCTCCAAAGTGGAGCATACGGTAAAAAGATTATGCAAAAACATTCCTATCCATCAGATCACCAGCAGGGTAAAGACCAAAACAAGCCTTGCCGAGAAAATCATCAAAAAAGATAAGTACAGGAGCCTGGATGATATTACCGACATTCTGGGATTGAGAATCATCACTTATTTTGAAGATGACATTTCTAAAATTGAGGAAATCCTTAACCGGGAATTCACCGTGGACTGGAGCAATTCCGTTGACAAGGGAAATATAGAAATTGACAAGTTTGGATACAGGAGTATTCACTTTATCCTGCAGATCAGTGAGCATAGAGCGAAGACGATTGAATATGCGGATTACAAAAATATCAGGTTTGAGATTCAGATCAGGAGCATTCTCCAGCATTCCTGGGCAGAAATTGAACATGATTTGGGCTATAAATCTTTTACGGATATTCCGCAGAAGGCACAACGCACATTCTACCGGGTCGCGGCCCTTCTGGAACAGGCCGATATTGAATTTACCAAGCTGAAAAAAGAAATTCATGAATTTGAAAATTCAGTGAGTAAAAACCTTAGGAACAAAAGGGAACTGATCAACATCAATGAGTCGACAATTATTGCATTTGTAAAAAAGAACCCGCTGTTGCGCGAGATTGAA
>JAKOOG010000075.1 GCA_022701545.1 Weeksellaceae bacterium
AAATCTTATTTGTAGGAATTGACCTAGATGAAAATGAAGATGAACAGCAGATTTTTGATACCATTAACTCGTTGGGAGTAAAGCTTACTACAGCGGAACTGCTGAAAAATTATTTTTTCAATAGAGATGAACTTTCAACATATGATACGTATTGGAGAAATATTTTTGAAAAAGATGATGATGCTAAAAATTACTGGGACCGGGAAATTACTGCCGGTCGATTAAAAAGAACATTTATTGACTTGTTTTTCTTCTCTTATCTGCAAATTAAAATTCAGGAGAAAACACTCAATGTGAAAACAGAAGACAAGATAGAGTTCTCGAAAGTGGAACATCTTTTTGAATCTTATAAAAGCTTCATTAAAAATTACCTTGGTGGTGATAAAAAAATCATCCTTGAAGAGATAAGAAGCTATGCCCTCTTATTTATGGAAAATTTCGATTACACGATCATTGAGAAAGAACTGATAGATAAATCAGGAATAGAGAGGATAAATGCAATTATCTTTGGTCTCGACACAACGACTTTAATCCCCTACGTACTTTACATTCTGAAAAATGTGGTAAATGATAACAGCCGAAATGAGTTATTTGATTTCATTGAAACTTTTATGATGCGAAGAATGGTTATTCATGCCAATACAAAAAATTATAATCAGCTTTTCACAGACAGGCTGATCAGCAATGATATTCTTTCCAAAAAACAGTTTCTTGAATTTTTAGAAGGTCAGACCGATAAAATAAATTTCTTACCATCGGATGAAGAACTTAAAAACGGATTCAATACTTCGTATCTTGTTAACAAACAAGCTGCCGGGATTCTTTATTTCATCGAATCTAAAATCCGGAATAGAAGTCTGCATTCCACTCAACTCTTGGGAATAAACAGATACAGCCTGGAACATATTATGCCTAAAAAGTGGGAAAACCATTGGGGTAAACTTTCCAGCCAGGAAGATAAAATAAGACGGAACAGAAAGCTTCTGACATTAGGAAATCTTACCATTATAACGCAAGCCTTAAATTCAACCATAAGAGATGCAAACTGGAACATAAAACGGAAAGGAAAAGCTGATAAGAAAGGCTTGAATGTTTATTCTGCTGGGCTGGAAACCATGAGCCATTATTTAACATTTGATGAATGGAACGAGCAAACTATAGAAGAGCGGGCAAAATTCTTATATAATAAGGCAAAAAAGATATGGCAGATTTAAATCAGGAAGAATAACGAATCAAAATTTCCGTATAAATACGGAAATCGTTTAATCTTTACTTTTTTATATTTGACAATGTAATGTAATCATTGAACTACAATGTTATTGAATGTTATTGAATGCTATTAAACAAAAAAAATATACTAAATGGAAATGAAATGGGAGAACTGTTTTTCTCCTAAAAGATATGGGATCGAAAACGGAAATAACGATATAAGAACTGAATATGAAAGAGATTGGGATAGAATAATATTTTCCAGTCCATTCCGTAGATTGCAGAACAAAACGCAGGTATTTCCCTTACCTGAAGAAGTTTTTGTTCATAATAGACTAACGCACTCTCTCGAAGTGGCAAGTATTGGAAGATCATTAGGGAAAATTATAGGAAAAAAAATATCTCAAATTGAAAAAATACAAAATAACGATTTAGCTCGGGCATTTTATAAAAATGGCTTGAAAAATGTTATTTCTTCGGCTTGTCTGGCTCATGATTTAGGTAACCCAGCGTTTGGTCATTCGGGTGAAGAAGCAATTTCAAAATATTTTAAAAAAAGAGATACTGAAAAAGCTGAAGACATAGATTTTAAAGATAATTTTTCTCCGCAAGAATGGAATGATTTAACAACATTTGAAGGTAATGCAAATGCGTTGAGAATACTTACAATGCAACAACATGGCAGACTCAAAGGAGGATTCAGACTTACATATAGTACGCTTGGATCAATTATTAAATATCCTTGTGAATCTTTGGCTTCAAATAAAAAAATACTGCATAGAAAAAAATATGGTTACTTCAAAATTGATGAAGATGTTTTTCTTGATATTGCAAAGGAATTAAATCTCATAGCTGATCATGTAGAATCTAAAACTGTTTTTAAAAGACATCCTTTTGTTTATTTGGTTGAAGCTGCTGACGACATTGCTTATAATATTATTGATTTTGAAGATGCACATAGATTAGGGATATTAACATACGAAGAAGTTAGTGCTACTTTTTTAAAGATTATTAAAACGAATCCGCAAGAAAATGTTAAACACATTAAAGCACAGGCTAATTCTCTGATATTAGATAAGAATGAGTCTCTTGCTTATTTACGAGCGAAGTCAATAAATACTTTGATTTATAAATGCTCTGATGTATTTTGGGAAAACAGAAAACAGATTTTAAAGGGAAAATATAATACAAGTTTAATTAAAGACATTCCTGAATTAAAAGATATAATGGATGAGATCGAAAAAGTATCTATTGAAAAAATTTACAATGCAAGAAAAGTAATTGAATTAGAAATTGCAGGATTTAGAATAATGTCAAGATTAGTTGAAGATTTTGTTACTTCAGCTTTAACAGAGAAAGATAAAAGGGATAAAGAACAAAATAAAATTTTGGGACTTTTGCCTAAGCAATACTATTTTGACGAATCAAGTTCTGCATATACTAAAGTAATGCATATACTCGATTTTATTTCTGGGATGACAGATTTATTCGCATTAAAATTATATCGAAAATTAAGAGGGATAGAAATATAGAAGTAAGTCCGCCAGGACGAGCTTCCAAACTCGTGCTTCCCAAAAATAAACGCTACACAACCCTCCCCTTGCCCAATCCCCCAATATTTTCTAAATTTACCCTTTACTAAATAATAAAAAACACTGGTCATGGAACAAAAAGTACATCAGGGACGCAACGTCAAAAGATTCAGGGAAATGCTGGGCATCAAGCAAGAAGCCTTGGCTTTTGATCTGGGCGAAGATTGAAACCAGAAGAAAATATCAGTCTTGAAAAAAAAGAAGTGGTAGAAGAAGCATTGCTGCAAAAGATATCGGAAGTCATGAGAATTCCTGTTGAGGCTTTTCAAAATTTTGATGAGGAGTAGGCGATTAATATTATTTCAAATACATTCAATGATCATTCGGCAATTCAAATCAATCCTGTTGAAAAATGGCTGGAAACCTTAGAAGAAATTAAAAGGCTTA
>JAKOOG010000077.1 GCA_022701545.1 Weeksellaceae bacterium
TTGAGAATCCTTTTAAACATTCCAATAAAATCGATCTTAAAGGCCTGGTAAAAGGAAATTACATCCTGAAAACCGATGCTTTTGCTGCGAAATTCATCGTAGACTAAGATTTAAGAAATATTTCTTCTTGAAGACCGGTTTTATCCGGTCTTTTTTTTATTTTTAGGGTATGGATTCCAATAAAAAACTAGGACTGATCGGGAAAAACATTTCCTATTCCTTTTCAAAAAAATACTTTGAAGACAAATTCCAGAAGCTGATGCTGAAAGGCTGTTCGTACACTATTTTCGATCTCCCGGAAATCCATGGGGTGGAAACCCTATTTGCCGACCCGGAATTATCAGGCTTTAATGTCACGATTCCCTATAAGGAAAAAATCATCGGATACCTCGATGAATTGAGCGACGAAGCACAGAAAATCGGTGCCGTCAACTGTGTCCGGATTGAAGACGGGAGGAAAACCGGCTACAACACCGATGCCTTCGGCTTTGAAAAAACTTTGATGCTCCATAAAAAGCCGCACCAGCATTCCGCACTTATCCTGGGGAACGGCGGAGCAGCAAAAGCGGTGAAATATGTGCTCGATAAACACGGGATTCCTTCTCTTACGATATCAAGGACTACTGAAATCAATTACGAAAATCTTGATAAAGAAACGGTGGAACAGCATCCGCTGATCGTTCAGTGTACCCCGGTGGGCACTTTTCCCAATGTGGAAGACTGCCTGGATTTTCCTTTCGAAGGCCTTACCCAAAACCACCTGATCATCGACTTGATTTACAACCCCAACTATACGAAATTTATCATCAACGCTTCCGAAAAAGGAGCCAAAACCGTGAACGGTTATTATATGCTCGAACAACAGGCAGAAAAAGCCTGGGAAATTTGGAATTTTCAAAAAAAATAACTTAACTTAGTATTGTATTTGGCTTTTTAGCCATATATTTAGAGGATATTATAATGCCACTCACATAAACGATTTGCTATGATTACAGAAAACAATCTTTCTGAGAACGAGGAAAACAAGAACGATCACGAAACGCCTCAGGAAAAAACATCAGAAAATGTTGCATCCCAAGATGAAAACGCCCCCCACGAAGAGCCGGAACATGAAGAAGAACACGAAGAGGTGGAACTCTCTCTGGCTGATGTGCTGAAAGAAATGGAAAAAATCATCAATACGCCGAATGCGGGTGAGGATTTCAAAAAATTCAATCAGCTGAAAGAAAAAGCAAGTCATTACATCCATGATGAAGTGGAAGACAAGAAGCATGAGTATACCGATGCCGGAAATGCCCCTGAAAACTTCAGTTACGAGCATCCTTCCCAGGCAAGATTCTCTGCTTTGGTGAATATCTTCAGGGAAAAACATGATGATTACCAGAAAGGCCAAGAAGAAGAACAGAAGAAAAATCTTGACCACCGCCAGAGCATCATCGAAAGACTGAAAAACCTATACACCAATTCCGAGCCGGGAACCAACCTTTTCAAATCCATCCGCGAAATCAAGGAAGACTGGTCCAATGCAGGACAGGTCGCAAAATCGGAATTCCGGATCCTGAACAACAATTATTTCCATCACCTGAACCAGTTTTATCAGATGCTGGATCTTAATAAAGAATTCCTGGAGCAGGAATACAGCCATAACCTGGAAAAAAGACAGCACATCATCGAGCGCGCCAAGCAGCTTGAGCATGAGCCGGTGATCCAGAAAGCCCTGAACGAGCTTCAGTACCTCCACAAGCTCTGGAAAGAAGAAGCGGAACCGGTAGCAGAAGAGTTCCGTGAAAAGACATGGGAGGAATTCAAGGAAATTTCCAACAAAATCCACGAAAGGAAATCCGAGCTTTCGGCAGCCATTGAAACCGAACAGGCCGGTAATCTTGAAAAGAAAAACCAGATTATCGCCGATATTAAAAAGCTGTCTGAGCCGGCGGAAAACCCGAACCACAACTACTGGCAAAACGCCATCAGGAAGGTTGAAGACCTCCGTACGGAATTCCTGAAAACCGGAAGTGTTCCGAGAAAGCTTTCCAACCAGAACTGGAATGACTTTAAAACGACCCTGAGAAATTTCAACACGACAAAAAATACCTATTACAAATCGTTAAAAGGTTCCCAACAGGCCAACCTGGAAGAAAAATTAAAACTCATCCAGACGGCAAAAGACAACCAGAACAACGAAGAATGGGATATTGCCGTTCCTTTATTTAAAAAGCTTCAGGAAGACTGGAAAAAAATCGGCCACGTTCCGAAGAGCATGACCAACAAAATCTGGGACGACTTCCGTGATGCCTGCAACGCGTTCTTTAATAATTACCGTGAAAAGAGCAACGCCTCTAACGATAACTGGAAAGAAAATTACAAGCAGAAAAAAGCGATTCTTGAAGACCTGAAAACCGTAAGCAACGAAGAAGGCAGTGTTGAGAGAATCGAGGCCATCAAAACAGCCTGGAACAACATCGGGAAAGTACCGAGGGATAAAATCTCCATCAATACCGAATTCAATAAAACATTGAGAGAAAAGCTGAAGCTCAACAAAATCAATGAGTTCGAGCTGAAAGAAGAAGGTCTTTCTGAAAACCAACTGACCGATAAAGCCAGAAAAATGAAGAGCCAGATCTCCGATCTTGAAGCCGAGATCGTAAAACTGGAAAACAACCTGGCATTCTTCAAAAATCCATCCAGGGAAAACCCATTGTTGAAAGATACCTACAATTCAATTGACGAGAAAAAAGCACATCTGGAAAACTTAAAGCAAAATCTCCACAACATTATTGCCGGGGAATAAAAAAATAATCTTAAATCGTAAAAGCGGAGCAAACCATTTGACTTCGCTTTTTTCATGGACTATGCAGGACGAAACTTATATTAAAAGAGGAATTGAACTGGCTCAAAAAGCCCTGGGCCGTACCTATCCCAATCCCCTGGTCGGAAGTGTGATCGTACACAACGGTAAAATCATCGGGGAAGGCTATCACCATAAAGCCGGGGAAAACCACGCGGAAATCAACGCTATTGAATCGGTGGAGGATAAATCCCTGATTCCGGAATCCACGATTTATGTGACCCTGGAACCTTGCGCGCATTACGGGAAAACACCGCCGTGTGCTTTAAAAATAAAAGAGCTCGGCTTCCGGAAAGTCGTGATCGGAGCTATGGATTCCCACGATAAAGTAAACGGAAAAGGCAAAAAGATCATTCAGGACGCCGGCATCGAGGTGGTATCAGGCGTTTTGGAACAGGAATGCATCGAGCTGAACAAAAGGTTTTTTACCCATCATGAAAAGAAGAGACCGTACATTATCCTGAAATGGGCCCAGTCAGCCGACGGTTTTTTGGATAAGGATTTTAAACCCACGGCTATCTCCAATTCTTTGGTCAATCAGTTTGTTCATCAGTTGAGGGCCGATGAGCACGCCATCCTGGTAGGAACCCACACCGCGTTGAATGACAACCCTTCTCTTACGGTAAGAAATGTGGAAGGTGTAAATCCGGTAAGAATCCTGATTGATTTTGACCTGAAAGTCCCTTCGGATTTCAGCATCTTTAATCGGGAGGCGAAAACCATCGTTATCAATTCCGTGAAGGAAGAAACCCGGGAGCATATTCATTTTATTAAAATTAAAAAAGAAAATTTCCTGCAGGAACTCACGGACGCGCTCTACAAAGAGCAAATCCAGTCGGTAATTATTGAAGGCGGAAGCCATACCCTGCAGCAGTTTATCGACGCGGATCTCTGGGACGAAGCGATGGTCATTAAAAATGACAGCCTCGAACTGCAACAGGGGACTAAAGCGCCGGAATTCACAGGCACGAAACCTTTACGGACAGAGGTGTTCAGAAATAATACAATTGAATTTTATCAGTCATAAAGAACCCAACACATTCACTTTCAAAACTTAACTCCGTAATATTTTATAATTTATCACTACCCTTTGAAATTAATTGCGTAACTTCATGATTCATTTAAACCGATACCTCATGAAAAATTTAAGAAAATTATCAAAGAAAGAACTAAAATCTTTAAACGGCGGAATCCAGACCTGCAATCAGTACTGTCCTACAGGAACTTACAGATGCTGTATTCCGAGGGAAACCTATTATTGTGCTGCAGTTGGCAGTCCATGCAGAAGCACCGGCGGTCCGGGGAATCCGGGTGAGCCAGCTGACGGAGAGTAAATAATACAGAAAGAGAACTTTAACGGTTCTCTTTTTTGTTAAACCATATTTCAGTCTTTCTGTTAAAAAA
>JAKOOG010000089.1 GCA_022701545.1 Weeksellaceae bacterium
AAATACGGTGTGATCTCCGATTGTATGATGGTGAATGAGCCTGCCGGGATCAAATGCATCAACGGAAAAGCAGAACTGATCAACCCGTAACCCATTAATTTATATAAATTCCTACAGGATTTTTTGCCAAGGAAAAAAGCATTGCTCTATCAGGCAATGTTTTTTTGTGAACGGTCGGTTCCTTCGGGATCAACGGTTAATTGATTACGTTTAAAAATTTACTTGCAAAGCAAAATTGACTATTCACTATTCACATTTTACCATCAATAGTCAATTTCAATATATATAAAATTACCGTTAACCACCACATTCATTTGCTCTGGAGGAGCAATATCTGTGTAGTTTAAATACCAGACAAATTACCTGAACTCCGTAGGAGTTCTATCTTCTGCGATATCAGATCTAGCATACCTACGGCGTGCTAAGAAATTATTCGATTTTAGGCTACACAGATCATATTCCTCCGGAATATTTTGTCAATGGTTAGTCTCAGGGTTCAACAAAGATCCACTTACGAAGTAAAATTCACCATTCATCATTCACTACTCACCATTCACTTCTTTCACGTTTTCCTTATACCAGGAAGAATATTTTACATAATTGTCGGCAATCCGGTTGACTTCTCCTTCCAGCAGCTGGGAATTGATGTCTTTGATTTTTCTGGCAGGAACGCCGCCCCAGACTTCTCCCGATTTAATATGTGTTCCCTGGGTCACCACGGATCCGGCACCAACAATCGAATTTTCTTCCACCAGACAGTCGTCCATGACGATGGAACCCATCCCGATCAGAACATTATCCTTAATGGTACACCCATGAACAATGGCATTATGGCCGATGGAAACATTGTTCCCGATATTCAGCGGGTGTTTCTGATAAGTGCAATGGAGCATGGCATTGTCCTGAACATTGACTTTGTTTCCCATTTTAATGTAATGAACATCGCCGCGGATGACGGCGTTGTACCAGATGCTGCAGTCTTTCCCCATAGTGACGTCTCCTATGATGGTAGCCGTTTCCGCCAG
This sequence comes from Weeksellaceae bacterium, assembly GCA_022701545.1. Taxonomy (GTDB): domain Bacteria; phylum Bacteroidota; class Bacteroidia; order Flavobacteriales; family Weeksellaceae; genus Chryseobacterium. The sequence goes on from JAKOOG010000089.1 coordinate 1,026, forward strand.
AAATGTGTTTTCCCCAATCTGCGGCGATTTTCCTAAAAGTTCTTTGATCAGTGCCATATTTTTAATTTGAAAAATTTGATATGTGTTTATTTGAAAAATTAATTTTATGCAAGCTTCTTCGACTTTTAAATGATGCCGATAGCAAAAATCTAACTTCCCATGCCTGCCTTCTAATTTCTAATTGCGTATTTTTGTATCTCAAATTTAAAGAAAAAATGCGTACTATACTTATAGAGCCTACCGAAAACCCGAAAGTGATGAAATTCGTAGCGGATTATAACCTGATCCCGGGATCTTTGGAGCTCGACAGAACTTCAGATATTGCTGAAATCCCCATGGCACAGGAGCTTTTTAATTATCCTTTTGTTGAAAAGATATTTATTACAGCGAATTTTGTGGCCGTGGCCAAACAGGATACCATAGAATGGGAACATGTGGCGGAAAGCCTGAAAAACGTTATTGAAGACGAATTGCTGGCCAACCCGAGAATTTATCTTCAGAAGAAAAAAGAATTGTATCAGATCTATGCGGAAATGACCCCGAATCCGAATGTGATGAAGTTTGTTTCCAATAAATTGCTGCTTGAAGGATTTGTAGAAATAAAATCCAGAGAAGAAGCGGAAGGCGTGCCTTTGGCGCAGGCGATCTTCAAGGAATTTGATTTTGCGAAAGAAGTTTTCATCTCCGATAATTTTGTGGCTGTAACCAGGGACAATTCCGTGGAATGGCACGAGGTGATGATGCCGGTTCGCGCACTGATCGCGGAATACCTGCAGAACGGCGGAGCAATTTCCAATATCGAAGCCCAGAAGCATGAAAATCCGGTGGAGAAGATCATCAACAGGGATTACACGGACGATGAGCAGAAAATTTCAGATATTCTGAATGAATATGTTGCCCCTGCTGTAGAAAACGACGGCGGAAAAATTTCTTTAATGGAATACGACAAAGAAAACAAAACTGCAAAAATGCTTCTACAGGGTGCCTGCTCCGGATGCCCAAGCTCAACGGCTACGCTGAAGGGGGGAATTGAAAACATTTTAAAGCAGTTCGTTCCGGATCTTGTGGAAAGAGTGGAAGCCGTAAACGGATAAAAACACAGGCAATGGGCAATAAGGAATTATTGACAATTCCTTATCACCTATTCTTATTACGTATATGTTATGAAAGGAATTTTATTAGTAAACCTGGGATCACCAAGATCAACGGCAGTAGAGGATGTAAAAGAATATCTGGATGAGTTTCTGATGGATGAACGGGTGATCGACTACCGCTGGTTCTTCCGTGCGCTACTGGTACAGGGGATTATTCTTAAAACAAGGCCCAAAAAATCAGCCGAAGCCTATAAAACGGTGTGGACGGATGAAGGTTCGCCTTTGATCGTGATCACCCAGAAAATTCAAAAGAAGCTGCAGAAAGTGGTGGATGTTCCGGTGGAAATCGGGATGAGGTATGCGCAGCCCAGCATTGAAGCGGGAATTCAGAAGCTGGTGGACCAAGGGGTTTCGGAAATCGTTCTTTTTCCTTTGTACCCGCAGTATGCGATGAGTACAACAGAGACCGTTATTGAAAAAGCGGAGGAAGTAAGAAAAGAAAAGTTTCCAAAGATAAAGATTAATTACATCCAGCCTTTCTATGACCGGGATATTTATATCAACTGTCTTGCGGAAAGCATTAAGGAAAAGCTTCCTGAAAATTTTGATGCTTTGCAGTTTTCTTATCACGGGGTTCCGGAAAGGCATATCTATAAGACCGATCCTACAAAAACCTGCAACCTGAACGACTGCTGTTCGAGAGAAAGCAATCCCAGCCACAAATTCTGCTACCGACACCAGTGTTTTACCACAACCGAAAAGGTGATTGAAAAACTTAACATTCCGAAGGAGAAAACGATTGTTTCCTTTCAGTCGAGGTTAGGAAAGGATAAATGGATTGAGCCTTACACCGATGAAACCCTGGAAACGATCCCGGCAAAAGGAGTGAAAAATCTGGCTATTGTCTGTCCGGCTTTCGTATCGGACTGCCTGGAAACGTTGGAAGAGATTTCCGTGGAAGGAAAACATCAGTTTACCCACGCCGGAGGAGAAACATTCCATTATATCCCGTGCCTGAATGATGAAGACCGCTGGATCAAAGTAGTGAAAACCCTTTGTGAAGAAAAACTTAATGAATTTTATTTAGTATAACTGTAACCTCCGAATCCGGAGGTTATTTTTTTTAATTCAAACAGCACCCCTTCGATTTTATACTTTTCACCAAAATAAAATAATAAATTTCAAATACACCCCCTTTATTTTTAAATAAAATTATAAAAATTAAATATTTTTATTACCTTTACCCCATCAAAACAAGATCATCAACCCAAAAAAATTAGAAATGATGAATGCAACTGCCGAACTTCTAAAAAATAAAATTGAAAATTTCAATCCTGAAATGCTGGAAGCTTTTGCACAAATGATGGAAAGCTTTGAAGAAAAAACACCAATGGCAATTTCCCAGTTTCACCTGGATGAAATTTTATACAGAATTCAGTTTCACAATGAAAACCCTGCTACCAAACTGGACTTTTACGAAAACATTTCAGAACTGAAACAATATTGTGCCTAGCATGAAGGTATTGCTCTCCTCCATCGCCAAAAACGACATAAGGCTTCTTATGCGGGTGTTTAATGCGGAAAAAGACAGTAGAGGAAACGATTTCCTGGAAGGTCTGAAGGAATCGATTGACAAAATCCTTCAAACAAAGGACCATTTAAAACAAAAAGAAATCTCTGTGAGCAGCATGCCCGGTTTCCCGGTGAACATCCATTACATTTTTGAGGATGAGGAAAACCTGCTGATTACGGCAATTTTTAAATCTTAAAAACTAATTCCATACTATTATTATATTAAACCTTGCAGAAAATTTCTGTAAGGTTTTTATTTCAGGCTACAATAAGCAATAAAAGGCTTTGTCTTTGCTGCCTAAACCCAACAGATTTTTCAGCTACCGAGTTTTTTACAACCTGGAAAAACCGGATTACCTCACCGGCGTTCTGAATTCTCCATATCCTATCAGCCCATCGTAGTTCCTGCCGAAAGGAGCATAATATAAAAAGGCCTGATACAGGTTTTCCGTCTGCCAGAAATTCCCGTTGATCTCGCCGAAGTTCAGGCTTCCGTCCGGGTTTTTGGTGGCCAGGATATAATTGTAAAACCCCTGTTTCAGATACATCTTGGCAATGTATTTTTTTGATGCCTGATCATATTGCATCTGGTTTTCTTTGCCGGGTAAAAAGTTATTAAAACCTCCCAATACATAGATTTCTTTATCTACCGGATCAGAATCCAGCGAGAAATATACCCAAGAATAATCTGCTTCCCTTGATGCATCCCTTTCGCGGCCCAGATCATTTCTCCTGTAATACCAGGCTCCGTTTACATCCGGCTGATACTGGTAATTCAGCGGAAAAGCCCAAACCGGATGAAGATAAGTCTGGTTTACACCGTCGATCTGCTCGGCAGCACGAACCATATCCGCAGCCATGTTCATGTTTTTATTGTCGAAATAATAGAACTCGTTATTTCCCGGGAAAACCAGCGACATCTGCTGAAAAAGCAGTTGATTCCCCAAAGTGGTACTCGGCCTGAGATTATTTACCGTCATATTGGGATTGTTATTCTGCATCACATTCAGTGTAATGGAATTGACGTTGGAAGAAAGATCCCCAGCTTTAGGGAGCGCCTTTACTTCTACCCTCTGCTGGGCTTCAGGATTCCGGGCATCGGCAAACCGGGAAACCCCAACGGCCAATGTAGCCCCGTTTTCCACAAGATAAAACCTTTTTTTAAACAGCGGTTTGTCTGCAGAATCTTTATAAACGATCAGTTCGAAATTTCCGGAGATTTTCGGCTGGATCTTGTCATTCGGAAATGTCAGGGTATAATGGGTATAAGCCTGCAGGGTATTAAACGAATACTGGAATTTATCCAGCAGGCCGTTCATGCTTCCGTTTGCTATTTCCGTAAAAAACAGATTATCATCTTCCCAGTTGCGGTTGTAATGCTTGATGGTATACCGGTAAGTTTCACTTGCATTGGTAAGGTCGTCAAAACTTAACACCAGCTGCTGGCCAAAATTAATGACCGGCGTTTCATCATTCGTCTGAGGATTAAACAGCTGAATACTCTGGATGTTCTGCCCAAAGACCAGGCTGCTTACAGAAAGTAAAAGGAGTCGCAATGTTTTCATTATGACGAAGATAAAGAAAAATCATTTAACCTGTAAAAGCAGGAGGTTTTTATTCATTAAAAGTATATTAAAATTTTCAATCCAAACTTTTGTGCCTACCTTTGTTATCATTAAAAAAATTCAGCGTATGCTTCAGATCCAAGGTTTCGTATTCAATTTTGCAAGTGAGAACACCTATATCCTATATAACGAAAATAAAAAAGCATGGCTTTTCGATCCGGGTAATAAAAACGAACAGGAAACAAAAGCCCTTGAAACTTTTATTCGGGAAAAAGAACTGACCGTCGAGAAAATCCTTTTGACCCATGCCCATATCGATCATATCCTGGGATTACAGTGGGCTTTCGACATCTATAAAGTTCCTGTAACCATGCATCAGGATGATAAAGAAGTTCTGGATATGTTCCAGATGAGCGGAATGCGGTTTGGGATGCAGCTGGAGTGCATTGATGTTGAAATTGATTATGTAAACGAAGGCGGCGAGCTGGATTTTGACGGAGAGAAATTTAAAATCTATCACGTTCCGGGGCATTCTCCGGGAAGCATCGTTTATCACAACGAAAACCAAAAATTCATGATTTCAGGCGACGTTTTATTTGAAGGCAGCATCGGCAGGACGGATCTTTATAAAGGAAACTACGAACAACTGATTGAGGGGATAAAAACCAAACTTTTCATCCTTGACGAAGATACCCAGGTTTTATCCGGGCATGGAAATCCGACGAGCATCGGTTTTGAGAAAGAGCATAATCCGTTTTTTTAGATAAATTTCTAAATTCCATTGTTATTAATTCAGTAGAAATCTTGTCAATTACGGATATCCGTAAGGAGTTACAATGCGTGTGATTTATTTTTGTAAAAATTAAATTTACAAATTATGGCAATTAAAATCATATGTATTAATAAGGACAGTGGAAATCATGAAAATCCAAATTTAGCAATTACTCATTTAGGCTGGATGAATGAGCAAACTAAAGAAACAGGAAAAGGCACTCGTCTGGAAATATATAATTGGATAAATGACAAAAAGGGTTATGCTTACGTTACCGATGCTTATGGAAATAAAGCAAAAGTTATTACTGCACAAACTTATAGTGGAACCAAATATTTAAAGACAGAAGCAGATAATTCAACAAATAATAATTTATTGTCACTTCCGGAATGTAGATAATATCATTTTGAACCTAAATTAAAAAAGCTGTTCTCCACAAAGAACAGCTTTCTATATTTTAAATTGAAGGATGATATTTACCCACAACTATTTCCATTTGATATTGCAGCCCATACTCGGTTTCTGGATTTCCTCCTGTGGTTCGCCCAGTAAAAGATTTTCGAAAGCAATGATCAGATCCTCACCGGTTACTTCCTTATGGTTTCCGGGTCTTGAATCATCCATCTGGCCTCTGTAAATCAGGTCCAGCTTCTCATCAAAAAAGAAGAAATCCGGTGTACAGGCCGCGTCATACGCTTTGGCAATAGTCTGGCTTTCATCATACAGATAAGGAAAATCAAAATTTCTTTCGATCTGGAATTCGATCATTTTTTCCGGAGCGTCTGCCGGATATTTTTCCACATCATTGGCATTAATGGCGATAAACTCGATCCCTCTTTCGTTATAATCTTCGTAAAGCTCGTTGAGTTTATCAATAACATGAAGTACAAACGGACAGTGGTTGCACATAAAGATGACCAAAGTCCCTTTTTCTCCTTTCAGATCATCCAATGACTGAATTTCGTTGCTTTTAGACGGGTTCGGCAGTTCAAAAAACGGCGCTTTTGTACCGAGATCGATCATATTTGAAGGCGTGTTCATAACTTTTTATTTAGCCACAAAGATAAAAATTTCTTTTATAGAAAAGCCTATTCAGGATTTTATAACTTTTATCAAACGTTAAATTTCAGAATTTGTTTGGAACTTACGACTAAAAGTTTGTAGTTTTGCTAACACTGTTAGACAAATAAAAAACCATGGGTTTACATGAACGCCGTCAGAGAGAAAAAGAAAATATACGTACCAGTATTCTGGAGGCGGCATTTTCTCTGGCAAAAACCGAAGGGTGGGCTTCACTTTCCATGAGGAAGATTGCCGATGCCATTGAATACAGTGCGCCGGTAGTGTATGATTATTTTGAAAACAAGGAAGCCATCCTGTATGAAATTTCGCTGAATGGCTTTCACTGCCTGCATATCGAACTGCTGAAAGCTCAGCAGGCGCAAGATACTCCGGAAGATCAGCTAAAAGCAATTGTGGATGCTTACTGGAAATTTGCATTCAAAAATAAAGAATATTACCAGCTGATGTTCGGATTGGGAATGCAGTGCAGCGGAAAAGGCATGATGAAGCAGGAGTTTTCTTCGTTTCAGGATATGCTTTATGAAGGAACGCTTGAAATTATTAAGAAAAAGGGATCAAATCCGGATAATGCCTGCCACTCATCACATGCGCTCTTTTCAGCAGTACACGGCCTGATCTCTATCATGATGATGCGAAACGACGATATCCCTTCTACAATGAATAAGACTACTCTGGACGAGACTGTTTCGGCTTTTATTAAGTCTTTATGATTTTTTTTGAACTAAAAATTAACACCGTTAGTAATATTAACACCTAGTTAATTTACAGAAAATAAAATTCATTATGATTAAAATCAGATCAAACTTCAATACTTATAATTAACACCGTTAGAAAAAATAACACCTTATATCATATTTTTAATCATATTTAATCTTTTTAAACATTTTCCATCATGAATCCAGCTCTTTAAAATCAGTCTTAAATTCTGTCCTATTTTTTTTGGCCAATTTATTAACACCGTTAGAAAATATAACAGAATTCAAATTAAAAACAATTGCATTAAATCTAACCCTACATTAAAAAATTTAAACTCAACATGAAAATATTTGTAAAAACAAGGATTATTGTACTGATCTCCGGCATTATCCTTCTTCAGAACTGCACCCAGGCGGCAGAAAGTTCCAACGCTGCCCCTGCCCCTGAGCTACCGGTGTACTCTGTTATTACCTCCCCTGCTACTATTTATCAGGAATTCCCAACGGCACTGGAAGGGAAAAACAATGTGGAAATCCGGTCACAGGTCGATGGATATCTCGATCGAATCTATGTGGAAGAAGGCGCTTATGTAAGAGCGGGACAGCCGCTGTTTAAGATTGATTCCAGAAGCTACGGCGAACAGATGAACATGGCGAGCGCCAATCTGCAGGCCGCCAATGCCAATATCCAGAAAGCCAAAGTGGAAGTCGACCGGCTTGAACCTCTGGTTGCCGCTAAAGTAGTTTCTGATGTACAGCTGAGAACGGCAAAAGCAAACTATACGGCTGCTGTAGCTGCTGCTTCACAGGCTAAAGCGTCGGTAGGAAGTGCAAGAATCAATGTCGGATTTACCACCATTACCGCTCCGGTAAGCGGTTATATCGGAAGAATCCCATATAAAAAAGGAAGCCTGATTTCGAGAACCGATCCAAGCCCTTTGACTTTATTATCAGACATCAGTGAGATCTACGCTTATTTTTCTTTAAGCGAACTGGATTTTATTGCTTTCCAGAAAAAATATCCCGGAGCCTCATTACATGAAAAACTGAAAAATATGCCGATGGTGGAACTGGTGATTGCCGACAACAGCATTTACGCTGAAAAAGGAAAAATGAGCATCGTTGACGGGCAATTCGATAAAACCACCGGAGCCATCAGTGTCCGTGCCATCTTCCCGAATACCGGAGGAATTTTAAGAACCGGAAATACCGGGAGGGTACGTATGCCTCAGTTATTCGATAAAACGCTGGTCATTCCGCAGGAATCTACTTATGAGATCCAGGACAAAACTTATGTCTATGTACTTGGAAAGGATAACAAAGTAACCGGAAAACCAGTGAAAATTTCAGGTAAAACTGACAACTATTACTTTATTTCCGAAGGACTTGCTGCCGGGGATAAAATTGTATACACAGGATTGGGTACCCTGAAAGACGGGATTTCCATCAAACCGAAAGCCATATCTTCCGACAGCCTGTTAAGAGCAAGACCTTTATAACCGTTTAAATTCTCTGCCCCAAAAGTTTCAAATCTACCCTTGACATTAAAAGGTCAGCACTTTTAGTGGTAGGAACAGGATTTAAACCACATTAAAAAATAAACTTCTTATGTTAAAACAATTTATAGAAAGGCCGGTACTTTCAACGGTCATTTCCATCATCCTTTTATTATTGGGCGCTTTATCGCTCTTTAATTTACCCATCGCCCTCTTTCCGGATATCGCACCGCCAAGCGTACAGGTTACCGCTTTCTATCCGGGTGCAAATGCAGAAGTGGTGGCCCGTTCGGTGGCCACCCCGATCGAAGAAGCCGTAAATGGCGTGGAAAACATGACATACATGACTTCCAACTCGAGCAACGACGGGACAATGACCTTAAGCGTGTTCTTCAAGCAAGGTTCCGATCCGGATAATGCAGCCGTAAACGTTCAGAACCGGGTATCCAAAGCGATGAGCCAGCTTCCCCAGGAAGTGGTGCAGGCCGGAATCTCCACCCAGAAAGTTCAGAACAGCATGATCATGTTTATGGGATTAACCAGTAATAATCCTAAAGAATATGACGAGCTTTTTCTTCAGAATTATTTAAAAATAAATGTGATCCCGCAGATCCAGCGTATTCCGGGTGTCGCGCAGGCTCAGGTTTTCGGAACCCGGGACTACTCGATGCGGCTCTGGCTGAAGCCGGACCGGCTCGCGGCCAACAACCTCTCTCCCCAGGAAGTCCTGAATGCGGTAAAAGACCATAACCTGGAAGCTGCGCCGGGACGTCTCGGACAGGGCAGCAAGGAAACTTATGAATACATCCTTAAATACAAAGGGAAATTAAACAAAAATGAAGATTACGAAAACATTGCCATCAAAGCCAACAGCGACGGTTCTTTTTTAAGACTGAAGGATGTCGCCCGGGTAGAATTCGGATCTTATACCTATACCGCTGCCAACCGGGTGGATGGGAAGCCGGTAGCCGGATTTGCCATCATGCAGACCGCCGGTTCCAATGCCAATGAGATCTTAACGGAAATCGGAAAACAGGTCGATCAGCTGAAAACCACTCTTCCACAGGGTGTTGAGCCGATCATCATGTACAATTCCAAAGACTTTTTGGATGCTTCCATTCATCAGGTGGTCGAGACCCTGGTAATCGCTTTTATCCTGGTATTTATCGTCGTATATATTTTCCTTCAGGATTTCAGATCGACCCTGATTCCGGCGATTGCCGTTCCGGTGGCCATTATCGGTACTTTCTTTTTCCTGAATTTATTCGGATTCAGCATCAATATGCTTACGCTGTTTGCCCTGGTTCTTGCCATCGGTATTGTCGTGGATGATGCGATTGTCGTCGTAGAAGCCGTCCATTCCAAAATGGAACACTCGGGAATGCCGGTGGAACAGGCAACCATGAATTCGATGAGCGAAATTTCCGGAGCCATCATTTCCATTACCCTGGTGATGTGCGCGGTATTTATTCCGGTAGGCTTCATGCAGGGTCCGGCGGGTGTTTTCTACAGACAGTTTGCCTTTACTTTGGCGATTGCCATCCTGATTTCAGCCGTCAATGCCTTAACGCTGAGCCCGGCTTTATGTGCACTGCTTCTGAATGATCCTCAGGGAGAACATGGTGAACACGGTAAGAAGACAGGTTTCGGAGCAAGATTTTTTAATGCTTTTAATACGAGTTTTAATAACCTGACCAAAAAATACATCTATAGCCTGAAGTTTTTAATTAAAAATAAATGGGTCGCCGTCGGAGGCCTGGTCCTTCTTGTTGCTGCCAGTGTTTTCTTAATTAAAAAAGCACCGTCCGGATTTATTCCTACCGAGGATCAGGGCTTCATTTTATATGCCGTTAATACGCCGCCGGGAAGCTCACTGGACAGAACCCACCGGGCTACCGAGCAGATCGATAAGATCATCAATGGTGAAAAAGCAAAGAACCACCTTTGGGTTTCCGACGGTCTGAACTTCATCAGCAATGCAAATGCATCCCCGTATTCTGCCGGATTTATCAAGCTGAAAGACCACGACCAACGCGGTGCTGTAACCGATCCGGACGAAATTGCAGCAGGACTCACCGGTAAAGTTTCCCAGGTAAAAGATGCCAATGCATTTTTCTTTAACTTTCCTACGGTTCAGGGATTCGGAAACGTTTCCGGTTTCGAATTCATGCTCCAGGACAAAACCAACGGTTCCCTGGAACAGCTGGGAACCACGACCCAGGCTTTTATCGGTGAACTGATGAAACGTCCGGAAATTGCGTTCGCTTTCACCACGTATGCTGCCGGAAATCCCCAGTTCACGATTGAAGTAGATAATGATAAAGCGAATCAGTTAGGTGTTTCCATTACCGAACTGATGCAGACGATGCAGATTTATTACGGAAGCAGCTTCGTTTCGGATTTCAACCGGTTCGGAAAATACTACCGGGTCATGGCGCAGGCCGATGCTCCTTACCGTACCGATGCCAATTCCCTGGAAGGAATTTATGTGAAAAACAAATCAGGCGAAATGGTGCCCGTGAAAACACTGGTGACGCTAAAAAGAGCATTCGGGCCTGAAACGGTGACCAGAAACAACCTGTTCAACGCCGTTACCATCAACGGAACACCCAAACCCGGATACAGTACCGGAGATGCCATCAAAGCCGTGGAAGAAGTTGCCCAGAAATCGCTGCCGAGAGGCTACGGCTACGAATGGACGGGAATCACGCGGGAAGAAATCAAAACCAGCGGACAGACGGCTTTCGTCTTTATGCTGAGCATCCTGTTTGTCTACTTCCTGCTGGCCGCACAGTATGAAAGCTACATTCTTCCGTTTGCAGTGATCTTAACGATTCCGACAGGGATTTTCGGGGTATTCGCTTTCACGGGACTGGCAGGAATCGATAATAATATTTACGTTCAGGTAGGACTCATCATGCTGGTCGGATTGCTGGCCAAAAACGCGATCCTGATTGTGGAATTTGCCGTACAGCGAAGAAATGCAGGAAGAACCCTTCTGGAATCTGCACTTCAGGCATCGAGGTTGCGTCTGCGTCCGATCTTAATGACCTCTTTTGCCTTTATTGTCGGAATGCTGCCGCTTGTGTTCACCCAGGGTGCATCGGCAAAAGGGAATCATTCCATCGGATTCAGTACCGTGGGAGGCATGCTGACGGGCGTGGTATTCGGAATCTTCATCATCCCGGTGATGTTTGTGATCTTCCAGTACCTGCATGAAAAAATGCCGAGCCGGAAAAAGAAAAGGCTCCAGCGGCAAAAACAGGAAGCGGAACTTTTGGCCCCGGCACATTAATCAACATGAATACAGACTTTGGGGATTTCCAAACGCAAACAATACAAGTAATTCCACAAATAAAACCGCTACCTGAGAAAGTCCGCGGGCAATTTAAAGATGGAGAGTAAGGTACATTACTGCTTGTCTTTAGTAGGATCTTCTCAAAGTTTGTATTCAATTAAAATTTTAAAAGCTATGAAAAGAATAAAAAATATCATCATCACTTTTGGACTGGCTTTAGGTTCGGTTTCCTGTGTGTCGAAACTGGCTTATCAGGAACCGAAACCTGAGCTGCCGGAAAAATTCGCCTACACCGCCACTGCTGATACGGCAAGTGTGGCCGATCTGCAATGGAAGCAGTTTTTCAGCGATCCGATTCTACAAAGTTTAATTGAAAAAGGAATCAGAAACAACTACGATCTTCAGATCGCCCTGAAACAGGTGGCCGCCTCACAGGAAAGACTGAAACAGGCCAAATATCTTCAATATCCGGACATCGGTTTCGGCGTTTCCGCACAGATTTCCAAGCCATCCAAAAACAGCATGAACGGGCAGAGCTTAAACTTATTTTTAGGCCAGAACCATGTGGAAGATTACAATGCCGCATTTAATTTATCATGGGAAGCGGATATCTGGGGGAAAATAAAGAATCAGCAGGAGGTTTCCAGAATGCAGTATCTTCAGACGTATGAAGCTACCAAAGCGATTCAGACCCAGGTGGTAGCCGCCATAGCACAGGGATATTACAATTTGCTGATGCTGGACAGACAATTACAGATTGCGAAATCTAATCTGGAATTAAGCACCAATACCCTTTCCATTACAGAAAAGATGTGGCAGAGCGGCGATACCACTTCTCTGGGCGTACAGCAGGCAACGGCCCAAAAGCAGTCTACCGAGCTTCTGATTACCCAACTCGAACAGAACATGGCCATCCAGGAGAATGCGTTGAGCATTCTGGTGGGTGAAAATCCGGGGAAGATCAGCAGGACGATTGAAATGTCCGAGACTTCTCTGCCACAGGACCTTTCAGCAGGGCTTCCGGCCGCGATGGTGAGCCGCCGCCCGGATGTCCGCCAGCAGGAATTGGTTTTGCTGGAATCGAATGCACTGGTGGGCATCGCGCAGGCCAGTATGTACCCTGCGTTAAGGATCACTGCCAACGGCGGCGTGAATTCATTTAAGATCGACAACTGGTTCCAGATTCCGGCCTCGCTGTTTGGTTCTGTTTTAGGAGGTCTGACCCAACCTATTTTTCAGAAAAGACAACTGAAAACGGATCTGAATGTGGCTAAAATCCAGCGGGAGAAAAATGTATTGGCTTTCCGCCAGGCTGTTTTGAATGCCGTGGGTGAAGTTTCGGACGCCCTGGTTTCCAATGAAAGCTTAAAGGTTCAGGAACAGAAAGCTGCCGAACAGGTAACTACTTTAAAAAACGGAATCAAAAGTGCCGAAATGCTGTACAAGGGCGGAATGGCCAATTATTTAGAAGTGATAACTGCCCAGGGAAATTCCCTGCAGGCCGAGCTGAATCTGGCGTCCGTGAAAAGACAGAGGTTAAGCAGCATCGTAGACCTGTACCGGGCCTTAGGCGGCGGTTGGAAGTAGTAAATTAAATTATATTTGTTTTGAATGTGGCCCTTCGGGGCTGCATTTTTTGTTTAACCATTAAGATTTTGATAAGAGGTGAAGTTTCATTAAGAAAAGTCCAATAGATTTTTATCAGTATTATGCTTAAAATGAAGCCTAACTTAATATTTTTTATGTCTTAACCATCATCTTAATACTTCAAATTAATCTGTTCATTAATATATTCTATTAAACCATCAAAATCCTCCTGCGAATATCCCAACGGCAAATAGTGAATATCATCTGCTTTCCGGTACCAGGTCAATTGTCGCTTGGCGTACCGGCGGCTGTTCTTCTTAATTTCGGAAACCGCAAAATCCAGATCCCATTC
>JAKOOG010000138.1 GCA_022701545.1 Weeksellaceae bacterium
ATAAGGAAAAGAATAATCTGTTGATCAGTTTGAAAAAAAACTTTTTTGCGAAATTATTTCCTTATTCTGTGAGCAAAATTAAAGCATCGATTGAAAAGATCCATTGATCTGTGGTAATAAGTGAAGATAGCAAATTTAATAGTCAATGGTCAATTCACTGTGCTTGTCAATTTTAACAAATGCTTTGTTGGTTGTTGGAAGGTGTAAAGGCACAGGGGAATTTAATAATGATACTGCTTAAAGGCGCAGAAAATTTGACGCTGTCAAATGTCATGTGGTTGACTTTGATGTGTTTCTCAAGTATTAATATATGCAGTATCAATTTTATCAAAGATAAAATCCCAGCGCATTAAAACATAAAGCTTTCAAAAGTTCTTGCGGTTTTGCATTTCTAATATTAGCATCCTGTAAAAAATTTACTATTGAGCATTGACGAGCAAAGCGAATTCACTATTCACTTCTAGTCCTCCTTCGACTGCATATTTTTCCCATCCGAAAGATGGAGCCTGCGGAAAATAAACGCGGAAATAATGGTAAGAATTCCTACCGTAAGAAAGGTCCAGCGGAAGGCATTGTGCATTTCCCCATGAATAAGGTCGGTGTTTTCAAAAATCTTTAAAACAATTAATCCGAAGGCAATCCCGAAACCGATGGCCAGCTGCTGATTAACAGATATCAGTGAATTTCCGCTGCTCGTCTGGAAATTCCGCAGATCGGCGATGGAAATGGTATTCATGGAAGTGAACTGAATCGAGTTGAAAAATCCCAGGATGGCAATAATCGGAATAAACCAATAGATGGGGGTGTTGATGTCCGGAATAGCCAGAAGACAAATCAATGTTCCGATGATGAAAGTATTGGTCATTAAGGTCTGTCTGTACCCGAATCTATCTAAAATTTTGATCACATAGGATTTCCCGAAGATGGCGGTAAGGGCCATCGGCGCGATAATCCATCCGGACGTAACGGCTGACTGTTTATAAGCAATCTGGATCATCAGGGGCAATAAGAGCGGAACCGAACTGATCCCGAGTCTTGTCGCCAGATTTCCTACAATTCCGACCCTGAAGGTTCTTACCTGGAACAAATTCAGCGGGAAAATAGGGCTGCTGTCTTTTTTGGCATGCCGGTAATAATAATACAGGAAGAGGAATCCAAGAATGAAAACCACCAAAACAGGAGTGATGTTCTGCATATCGCCAAAAAGTTCCAGTGCAATGGAAAGCAAAAGGGAAGCGGCTGCAAAAATCAAAAATCCTTTCAGGTCAAAATCGACATCTTTGGATTTGTAATTGGGCATAAACTTTAATCCCAACGTAATTCCCAGAATCCCGATCGGGATATTGATTAAAAAAATCCAGTGCCAGGAAAGGTAATCGACCATATAACCGCCCACCAAAGGTCCCAATACCGGACCGATCAGTGCAGGAATAATGGCGAAGTTCATGGCTTTCAGAAGTTCATTTTTATCAAATGTTTTAATCAGGGCCAGTTTTCCGACCGGCGTCATCAGGCTTCCCCCGACACCCTGGATCACCCTGGAAATCACCAGATGGGTAAGGTTCTGTGACATGGCGCAGAACAGGGAACCCAGACTGAAAAGAACCAGTGAGAAGATAAATATCTTTTTTGTTCCGAACCGGTCTGCCAGAAATCCGCTTGCCGGCATAAAAACGGCTAAAGTCAGTACATAGCTGATAATGGCGTTCTGCATATTCAGCGGAGATTCTTTAAGGTCCCTTGCGATAGAGGGGAGGGAAGTATTGAGGATCGTGGAATCCAGCATCTGCATAAAGATGGCGGTTGCCAGAATTAACGGTAGAATTTTTTTGATCGAAATGGTCGGCTGCGATAGTTCTTCTGACATAGGTAAGTACCGAAAATGATTTCCGGATTTATTTGGTTCAAAAAAAATAAATGAATGCTTTATGAGAGCAAGATTCATTCCTTAAATAAAGATGATGATATATCTCATTATCCGGTTTGTCTTTAATAAACTGTGAAATAATCACTTGATCCTTGGCTGGATGTATGCTGCCGTCTATTGATCCAACAAAAAAGTCCTGCGGAACTTCGCAGGACTCTTGGTCTTATTTTCTCGGTTTTTCTACCCCTTTCCATTCATCACCGGCTTTTCTGTACTGGCTCAGTTCGAAGGTTTTGAAATCCTTTGTTTTGTATTCAATGTTATCCGTATTCTGTTCAAACGGCATGATGTAGTAATAGTCGGCATCAGTCCTGTCCGTTTTTGTACCTTTCTTCACAGACGGAACATATTTGGAGAATTTATAGCTCGGAAGATACTGCTTCACTCTGGCATAGAACGCCTTGTTTTCTTTTTCATCCGGGATAATGTCTACGATACTGAAATCGTCTTTCTCTTTATTGATCCAGAGGTAATAGGTTTTGTCCTCGCCTGTATTTCTGTTATTGGAATTAAAAGCGTACAGCTCCTTCGGTACCAGCTCCTTGATCTTTTCAGCGTCAACTTTTGTATAATACTGTCCTTTTGAAGGATCCACGTATGTTTCAAGGTTGTACATCAAAACCGAATTGTTGTCCAGATTTTTATTTTTGAAATATTGGTTCAAAGACAATTCTGCAGTTTCTCTCAGTTCTTTTCCTCTCGCATCCAGTTTTTTCGTTGGGTTCTGAGGATTTACTTTTTTTACGAATTCGTATAAAACTTTCGGCTTTATATCTTTCAGGTGAGGATAGGTTTTCAGCTGTTCCGCTTTTACCAGCCAGTAATATTGTTGGTAAAAGTCATCTTTATCGCCATCTTTCACGCTTTTATACGTCATGGCCAGCTTTTTAGAGCTAAGATATTTACCGTATTTTCCCTGTCCGAAAGCAAAAGTCATGGATAATAAGGCAAACAAGATAGTAATGTTTCTTCTCATTTTTTATAATTGATATTTTCGTTTTCCAAATATAATTATTTATTAGATAATATTTTTGATTAACGGTTAAATTGTAACAATATTGTTAGCGTTAATTCAAAAAAAAATCCTGTATCGCTACAGGATTAATAAATTTTGA
>JAKOOG010000260.1 GCA_022701545.1 Weeksellaceae bacterium
GGCTTTTGAACTTATTTCGGGCAGATTTTACAAAAACCGTTTCGGAAAGTTGCCGATTGAAAAGCTGAGACTGATCTTTCATAGTTCAGCTACCGGGAAAGCCATTATCAAATCATCTAAAATAAAATCTTGATTTTTAAAAACTTTTTGTGCGCTTTTTAGCATGAAATATTTAACTTTCTTAGGCAGCATGCTTATCTTTTGTGACTTTTGCTGTTAATAATCAGCAGCAGAGCCGGGGATTAGGGAGCTTTAGCCACCTAACATAAGCTAAGCTGAACCCCTGAAAAAAAATCTTCGATTTTTAATCTGATGTGTTCTGAAATAGGCGGGCTTCAAGTCTCTCAGCCATCTGAACATTTAAATCTCATGTGCCTTATGTGTAAATCTTATAGGATTAAAATTTCCCACAGATTAATAAATTTTCACAGATGACATGTGGTATCGTCTCCGTTTAGCCATCGGAAAGGTCGTCACCTAATCCAAGGGTATAAAAATCTTTGATTTTTTTAAACTTTTGTGCGCTGTTTTGCGCGTGTGAAGCATTTAACTTTCTTATACAGCATGCAGGTCTTTTGTGACTTTTGTGGTTAATAATCAACAGGGGGGTAATGTCGGGGCTTCGAGAGCCTCAGCCACCTTATCGGGGTTAAGCTGAACCACTAAAAAATCTTAGATTTTTAATATGATGTGCTCTAAAATATATGCAACTAGAGCCTCTAAATCTAATTTGACTTCTGTGTTAAAACCTTTATGATTAAAACTCTCCGGTTACGGAAAAACCCTTCCAGAAGGCGGATGCCCGAATTTCTGTTTAAAGGCATACGAAAAATGCGACAGACTCTGAAAACCCAGTTCCAGATATATCTCTGAGGCTTTCCGGTGTTTCGTGCCGATGAGGTACCGGGCGGTATCCAGCCTTTTCTCCTGCAGCCACTGCCGGGGTGCCGAACCGAAAACCTGACGGAAATCCCGTTTGAAAGCCGACAGGCTGCGGCCGGTCAGCTGGGCGAATTGATCGATGGGAATATTGTACCGGAAATGGTTCAGCATAAATTTTTCCAGGTCGATTTTGTAAGGTGCCGAAAAGTCGAACAGGAAATCCCGGAGTTCCGGCAAGGTTTGAAGGAGCAGGAGGATGGCTTCTTTCACTTTCAGGAGGCCCAGGGCATCGGTGGTTTCCGTTCCGGCCTGGCGGGCGTACGGCACCACAGATAGGAAATAGCCTTTGAGGAAATCATTCATGGGGATTTTCCGGTTGGGAAGGCCCTGGTACTTTGCTTCGGACGTTAGGTCTTCTTCCAGAGCGATGGTGCGCAGCAGGTCTTCCTGCAGGGAAATGACGATGGTTTCATACGGCGCGCCCGGCGACGGAACCTTGGTCATGGTGCCCACCTGGTTTTTCCCGATCAGCAGCAGTTCCCCGCCGTTAATGACAATGGTCTGCACGGAAGTTTCCAGCGTGAATTGCCCCGAAACCTGTAAAATCAGGGTAGGGTGGTTCCACAGGAAAACCTTTTCCCGCTGCACCTCCGAGAGGTAAGAATAGAAAATAACGCCTGGCAATATTTCTTCCGGACTGTCTGTCATATCAAATGTATCTGTCATAGTACGTAACGTGAACTCGAAACATAAACTGTCTTAAAAGGCTGGAAGAGGGGTGCCGGATGCCGGAAGCATCCCAAGTGAAGATCCTGCTGAGCGTTTTTCATAGTAAGATGATTTTTTGTATTAAGCTAAGGAAAACTTCATTAAAATGGATAATTATTCCTGATTATTTAAATGGCTGAGAATAAATTTAAAAGGCTGGAAGCGGGATGGCGGAAGCATCCCCGGTGAAGATCCTGCTGAGCGTTTTTGATATGGAAATGATTTTTTATATTAGGTACCTGAAATAATTTAATCATATTTTTGAATTTTAAAAATACTGATTTAAAGCTATTAGCAAAAAACCAATCGCTACCAGCTGCTTAATAAGAAAGATCATATGATCATTTTTCTATAAAAGTCTGCTGACCGCTATTTTGGCCAAAGTAACTTCCGTCATCCAGCCTTTTAACCCGGCCGCCACTTCAAGTTCATGTTAAAATTAATAATCATTCCTGCTTCTTTAAGCTGCTGAAAACAAATTAAACACGATCAAATTCACGTTATTTACCGTTGTAAATAGGTGTCGCCCCATATTTCGCCGATGGCAAAAGCCTTGTCCAAAAGTTCAAGTTCCTCGGTCGTAAGGATCATCTGAACTGCCGTGATGTTCTCCGGAAGCCTCGACGGCCGGCTCATGCTCACCAGCGGCATGACGTTTTGGCCCTGGTTTTTCACCCAGGCAATGGCCAGCTGTGCCGCAGTGCAGCCTTTCTGTTCAGCCAGCTGTTTCAGGAGATCCGCTTTTTCCAGATTGTGGACCAGGTTTTCCCCCTGAAACCGGGAAAAGTGGTTGCGGTAATCATTTGCAGGCAGCGGAACTTTCATTTCACCGGTCAGTAATCCCTCGGCGGTGTTGGCGAAAGCTACGACGGCAATTCCTAATTCTTTCGCAACCG
>JAKOOG010000238.1 GCA_022701545.1 Weeksellaceae bacterium
AAGGAAATTGAAAAGGCGGCCAAGAGATTCGGTGAATCTTTCGATAAGGAACAGTTTGTAGCTACGAATCCGAAAGTAATGGAATACAGGGCTAAAAGGGAAGCCATCCTTTCCCGACTGGCCAAATCCCTAGAGAACGAAGACCTTGCCGATGTAAAAGCTTTAATCGAAGAACTGGAAATTGCCGACCCGGATACCGGTTCCAAAAACTGGACGGAAGTAAGACAGTTTAACCTGATGTTCGGAACGAAGTTAGGAGCTTCTGCCGATTCTGCGATGGATCTTTATTTAAGACCGGAAACAGCACAGGGGATTTTCGTAAACTTCCTGAATGTACAGAAAACTTCCCGCCACAAACTTCCCTTCGGGATTGCCCAGATCGGAAAGGCTTTCAGAAATGAGATCGTCGCGAGACAGTTTATCTTCAGGATGCGTGAATTTGAACAGATGGAAATGCAGTTTTTCGTAGCCCCGGGCACCGAACTGGAGTTCTACGAGCAATGGAAGCAAAAACGTCTGAACTGGCACCTGGCTCTTGGATTGGGTGATGACAATTACCGTTTCCATGACCATGAGAAGCTGGCGCATTACGCTAATGCGGCGGCCGATATTGAGTTTAATTTCCCATTCGGCTTCAAAGAGCTTGAAGGAATCCATTCCAGGACAGACTTCGACCTGAAGGCCCATGAGGAATTTTCCGGAAGAAAGCTTCAGATCTTCGATCCTGAGAGAAACGAAAACTATGTTCCGTATGTGGTGGAAACTTCGGTTGGGCTGGACCGGCTGTTCCTGGCGTTATTCTCCCACTGCCTGAGAGACGAAACCCTGGAAGACGGTTCGGAAAGAACGGTTCTTTCTTTACCTCCGGCTTTGGCACCGATTAAAGCAGCGATCCTTCCGCTGATGAAGAAAGACGGTCTGGCAGAATATGCCGAACAGATCTTCAACGACCTGAAATACGATTTCAATTTGTTCTACGAAGAAAAAGATGCGATCGGAAAACGGTACCGGAGACAGGATGCGATCGGTACGCCTTACTGTATTACGATCGACCATGATTCTTTAACGGATCATACGGTAACCATCAGAGACCGGGATACGATGCAGCAGGAAAGGGTTCCTGTTTCGGAACTGCGAAGAATTATCGACGAGAAAACAAGTTTCAGAAACTTACTCTCAAAAATATAGACCGAAAGGCCCTGAGCAATCAGGGCTTTTTTATTTAAGATACCACAAGGATTGTTTATGCCAGGAAAATAATTATTTTTGCCTGATTTTTAATATCCATTATAACCATGAAGAAATTATTTATTTCGACCGCAGCATTTTTTGCGCTGGCAAGCTGCTCATCTACAGATACGATTGATGAAAACCAGCCCGTTGATCTCAACTCTATCCTTCCTACCAAGTTTACCGAGACCAACAACAGCGGCCAGCCTTACAGCATGACGTTTAAATATGACGGGAACAAAATTCTTGAAGCAACTGAAGTTGGCGCTTCCAACAAAACAACCTATACCTATAACGGAGACCTGATTGTAAAAACAGATGATTATGAAAACAATAAGCTGGTTTACACCCGCGAATTTACTTATACCAACGGAAAGGTAACTGCCGAGAAAGTAATTAATAAGCATACCGGAACATTAATATATACTAAAAATTACCAGTATTTAAGTGATAATCATATACAGTACAATGATTATGCAGGCGGCACTTACAATCCTGCAACCGGTGTTTACAGCAACATCACGTTCTCCCAGAATGATGTATATATTTCCAACAGCGGAAATAAGGTCAGTGCAACTTCTGTGGCAAATGGTGTAGCGACGACCTACACCTACAGTTATGACGGCGATTACAGTCCATTCAAAAATGTGAGGGGATACAGCAAGATCGTTTTATTCGATTCCATGGACGGAGAATACGGCAACAACAACCTGCTGCATCAGACGGCAACCTCTACCGGATCGAGCGGAGGTACAACAAGCATTACAGGAACCCATACGTTCAACAGCAACGGCTTCCCAATAAAAAGTGTAATGGCAAGTTCAGGCAGCAGTGTTCTTCCTCCCACTTCCCATACTTATGTATACGAATACAACAAATAAAAATAGCAAAGCCCTGATCTCTCAGGGCTTTTTGATTGATCTGCAGTTATAAAAGCATTCAGCATTGCCTGTTTTTTGAAAATTCATGATGCTGATAAAGTGAATCTATTTCTTTACTGTTTTCAAATTTGTTTTAAATTTGTTGAAGATCGATTATTATGACCATCCTTATTTATTTGGCGACCATCATTATCATTGCCCTGGCTCTTTTCTATATTTTAGGATATGGATATCTTTTTAACGGGATCTCAAAAACCTATCTTAGAGGAAAGATGAGCGCGAATATTGATGACGGAAAATTGTTCTCTGCCAACCTCATCGCTACAGAATCGCCGGTGATTTGGGAAGAAGCTCCGGAATACAATAAAAAAGAGCTGCCTGAGCATATTGCTGATGATTTAACCCATTCGGAAACCGCTTCTTTTATCGTGGTTCAAGACGGGAAACTGCTCCACGAACAGTACTGGAAAGGCTATCATGCCCTGTCTGCCACCAATTCTTTTTCCATGGCGAAAGCTGTAACGGTGATGCTCTTGGGAAAAGCTTTGGAAGAAGGAAAGATCAGCAGTATCGACGATAAGTTTTCGGACTATTTTGAAGAGTTTAAAAACAAAGAATTTGCAGAAAACTTAACGCTGAAACAATTAGCCCAGATGGAATCCGGCCTTGACTGGGACGAAGATTATAAAAATCCGTTTCTGCCGAATGCCAGGGCTTATTATGGAAGGAGCCTGATGAAAGCCACTTTTTCAAGGAAATTTAAATCCCGTCCGGGCGAAAGCTTTGAATACCAGAGCGGATCGACGCAACTTCTGGGATTTGCCGTAAAAAAAGCAGTTGGCCAACCGCTGGCCGGTTATCTCTCCGAGAAATTCTGGATCCCGATGGGCATGGAACAGAATGCGACCTGGAGTACCGATGAAAGCGGCATGGAAAAGACTTATTGCTGCATCCATTCCAATGCGCGCGATTTTGCCAAGCTCGGACAATTGTTTCTGGACAACGGAAAAGCAGGCGACCAACAAATTCTGAATGCAGATTTTATCAACCTGATGAAAACCCCGACAAAACATTCGGAAGAAATTTACGGCATGGGTTTCTGGATCAATAACGACAACCCGGTTAAGCATTATTACTTCCTTGGCCTTCAG
>JAKOOG010000241.1 GCA_022701545.1 Weeksellaceae bacterium
GACAAACCGACGGTGGTACGGTTCAGGAAAGACGGACCGGAAGGCGCCCTCCGGAAAATGAGGGCCACCGGCTTGGAAAACTTACCGGTAGTGGATTTTCAGAATACATTCCTGGGATTTGTAAAGCTGGACGACATGCTGCAGATCGCCGGAAATAAAGAACCGACCGTGGAATCGGTGATCAACAGCAACGTCCCGTCCGTATTTCCGGAAGCTACCGTGGAAGAAATGCTGCCGCTGATTTCGGGAAGCAAATCCTCGATTGCCGTGGTGGACGGAAACAACAAATTCCTGGGGCTGGTTACCCAACTGTCCCTGGTCATCGAAGCCACGAGATTCAACAAAGAGGAAATCATCGAATTAAAAGAAATCGCAAACAACCAATAACATCCTATGCATAAAATTATAGATATCGGGCAATATGTGGAAACGGCCGTCAACTGGCTTACCGACAATGCCAAACCTTTTTTCGACATCATCAAACACATCGGCAACGCATCCATCCTCGGAATCGAATGGCTGCTGACCAACACGCCGTTTTATATTATCATCCTTCTTTTCACCTTACTGGCCTGGTGGAAGTCCGGCAAAGGAACGGCCCTGATGACCGCCGGCGGACTGACGCTGATCTTCCTGATGGGATTCTGGAAAGAAACCATGGAAACCCTGGCCTTAATTTTTGTGGCTACGCTTACGGCACTGCTTCTTTCGGTTCCGCTCGGGATCTGGGCGGCGAAAAACAAATTTGCGGCAAAAGTGATCCGTCCGATGCTCGACCTGATGCAGACGATGCCCGCCTTCGTCTACCTAATCCCCGCTGTGCTGTTTTTCAGTATCGGTAAAGTGCCGGGTGCTTTTGCCACCATTATCTTCGCTATGCCGCCGGCCGTGCGTTTGACAACCCTGGGAATCGATTCGGTTCCGAAGGATATTGTGGAAGCAGCACGTGCTTTCGGTGCTACCAATCGCCAGATTTTATTTAAAGTTGAACTTCCTTTGGCCATGCAGACGATCCTGGCAGGGGTAAACCAGACCATTTTATTATCGCTTTCCATGGTGGTGATTGCCGGAATGATTGCCGCCGGCGGACTGGGTGAAAAAGTACTGGAAGGCATCAACAACCTGGATATCGGACTGGGATTTGAAAGCGGATTATCCGTGGTGATTTTGGCCATCATCCTCGACCGTATAACCCAGGGATTTGTAAAGAAAAAAAAGTAAAATGAAACATTTAAAATATTCAATACCCATTTTTTTAACCATTATCGCAGGAATGCTGATTTCCTGTAAGCAGTTGAAAAACTCAAAATACATCACCATCGGAATGGTAGACGGCTGGGCGGAAGATGTTGCGATGACGCATGTTGCCAAAGCCATCCTTGACGAGCAGGGCTACCACGTGATCATCCAGAAAGCTTCTACCGATATGATCCTGGCATCCATGAACAACGAAGATACCGATCTTTTTATGGGCGTCTGGCTGCCGTACACCCACGCCTCAAAAGTAAACCGGTTCCCCGATCTGAAAGCACTCGGAACAAATTACGATGCCGGCCGGATCGGTCTTGTGATTCCCGATTATATTCCTGTTAATTCAATAGCGGAATTAAACCAATACAAAGACCGGTTCAATCACAGGATCATCGGTATTGAAAAAGGAGCCGGGATTACGTCGGCTGCCGACAAAGCCATTCAGGATTATCAGCTGGGCTACCGCCAGGTAAATTCTTCTACGGTCGCCATGATTACCGAGCTTCAGAATGCGATCCGTCAAAAACAATGGATCGTGGTAACAGGATGGCAGCCGCACTGGATGTTCGGGAAAATGAAATTGAAATTCCTGGAAGATCCCAAGAAAACATTTGGCGAGGCAGAACAGATCAAAACCTACAGCCGGAAAAGCTTTGCGAAAGACCACCCGGAACTGGCAATATTCTTCTCCAATATGCATTACACCGATGCGGACATGACCGATCTTTTAACGAAAATGGAATACAGCAAAGACAAGGAAAAAACAGCCCGACTATGGGTGAAAAGCCATTCTCATCTTGTGAACTCGTGGCTGAATAAAAATTGATGATCGCAAAGCCAGACAAAGGCTTCTAATATCATACTGCTGATTTTCAAGCGAAACCAAAGGCGCTCTGCTTAACAAGGAGAATTATTGTATTGTTTGGCTAAGTGAAATCAAAGATTCGACGGAGTCAAATGCCTTTGTTTATTTTTATAGATATTCAGACCAATTCAATATTCGTTTAGCCTTGAGAAAAAAATCTGCGAACTCAACTTGAGAGAGAAAAATTAACGGTTTCACCAATCCGAAATTTCCAACAGCTTTTTTTCCAATTCTTCAGGCAGGAAAATTCCTTCATGATAATCGACAAGATTCTGATTTTTATCTAAAATAATCCACAAAGGATAAACCGGCCGGTTTTTATCTTTAAACAATGCCAAAGCCAGTTCATGGATCCCGGAATTGCCATTCGGCAGATAGGTAAATGCTTTTCCCTGAAAAGTAATGAGCTCTCTTGTCTTTTCCGCTTCAAACGGGATAAAATAAAACTTCTCATTGATGAGTTCTGTAAGCCCTTGGTTTTTATTTAATGTAAACCTTTCAATCTTACAAACCAAACACCAATCCGTATAAATATGAAGAATCGTCGGCTTAGGGTCCTGATTCTGTTTCATATCCCAATCCGCAAAACTGACCATCTTAAGCTGGGAAAGACAGAAAAATGGAAGTATCATTAAAAGGAGGCTTATTGATTTCATATTATTTTTTCTGATGTTATGAAGATGGAAGCGGGATGATGGGTGCCGGAAGTTTATAACTTAATGCAATTGAAAATCTTCGATTTCTTCTATGATCTAAAAATATGCGCAATTATTTAAACTTAAACCTTGTGGCTCATGTGTTAAAAACTTTTGTGCCTTTTGTGGTTATATTTTTCACACAGATTACACTGATTTTTACAGATAACAATGTGGCTTCAGTCCTGATCATCTACCCTAACGGAATTAAAAATCTTCGATTTTCTTCTTAATATGCTCTAAAAATATACGCAATGTCTTAAGCTTAAACTTATTATGACTCATGTGTTAAAAAGCTTTTGTTACTTTTGTGGTTAATTTTCTCAAGCAAGGGCCTGACTCATTTACTTTAACGTATACTTTATGCCCAGGAATCCTCTGATTTTCTGCATCGGCGCATAGCCGTACGTCGTATCAAACGTGTAGCCGTTCGGGTTGCTCACCGGATCATTCACAGCCCGGTCGAACGGATCAAACGGACGCATCAGCGGATCTTTCGGAGTAAAATTGAAAAGGTTTTTGATTCCGCAGTAGACCTCAAATCCGGAACTGAAACTTTTGGAAACCTGGATGTTAGCCAGGGAATACCAGGGAGAATATTCCGGGCGGTAATCGTTGGGCAACACCGGCAACCGCATCGGGCCGTAAAACTGACCGGTAAAATCGACCGTCAGGTCATTCGGGAACCGGTAGGTCAGATTATAGGTTCCGCTCCATTTCGGGGCATGCAGCTGCTGCGATTTTTCCCGTTCATTATCAAATTTCTGGTAAACATCAAGGTAAGTAATGCCTGCATTGATGCTCAGCGGAAAGCTGAAACTGTAATCTATATTCAGGGAAGCACCCCTTGAAATTCCATACCCATGAAGGTTGTCGTAAATGATCTTTCCCGGATCGGTATCAAAATCCCCTACAATTTTATTGCTGAAATAAGTATAGAAAGCCGAAGCGTCCAGATTGATCAGCCGGTCGCCCGCCGGAATCTTCCAGATGTAGTTTAAATTTCCGTTCACGGATCTTTCCGGTTTCAGATTCGATTGAATCACTACTTCCCGCGAACCCGTCAGGGCTGCGTGGTCTTCCGTAAACAAGTTCACCACCCGGAATCCGGTCCCGAAATTGAAGCGAAGCGTATGATAGGGGTTCGGCGAAAACTTCCAGGCAAAACGCGGGGAATGGACGGCATGATGGATTTTATCGTAATCCAACCGATATCCCAACAATAACGTATTCTTTTCGCTGATCTCCCACTGGTCCTGAATAAAAGCTCCGAAAATCGGTGACCTCATCGGTTCGTTTGTAAAACCGTCGGCTGATAAGGTGCCCGGTGTATTGTCATCATAGAAAGTTCTTTTTAAGGTAACCCCCAAAATCAGATCATGGCTTCCCAGCTTTTTATCCCAGTAGGTCTGTGCAAAAGCCACTTTCTGGGTTGCCAGGAAAAGGTTATCTCCATAAAAGGAATTCTGATCGTGGAAGTTGTAGGAAAACTGGGTCATGATATTCTCTTTTAAAGGCCACTGGTAAATCCCGAACGCTTCTACCCTGTTGGTGTAAATACTTTCACCATACAGCTGATCACTTCCGCGGTAAAATTTATTCCACTGCATTTCTCCACCGAAACGGTCTTCGTAAAGATACCTCAGTGCAAAACTGGCCTGACGGTTTTCCTTTCGCTGGAAATTCCATTTGTTGAATATGGAGATCCGGTTCTGTAGAGCTCCATCCGTGAAATGATCATGGTTTTCATCAAACCTCTGAGTGGCGTTGAAATAGTTCAGGCTTAACAAAGAAGCCGCTTTT
>JAKOOG010000242.1 GCA_022701545.1 Weeksellaceae bacterium
CCGTCTCCGTCTGAGTCGCACTCTACAGGAGTAAAGACAATATTGTCAATCCCTACGTCATTGCCACTATTTCCATTTTGCTGCAAGTTAACGATCTCCAGCTTTACAACAGAGGTTGTAGGGGTAAAGGAAAGATTAAGCCTTCTCCAGACATCATCATTGGCTACCCCCAAATTCCCGGAGTTAGCACTGGCCAGGACGTTATTGTTGTTGTCTCTGATCGTCAGCTGCAAATTGGGAACATCCTGACAGCCATTACACAATCCGGCCATATCGATCCTGAACCGGTACAGCTGACCGGGCACGACCACCAGATTGCCGACCCGGTAAATAACTGTATTTACCGTTCCGCCCGAATTGATGTTGATGGCGAGGTATCTTCCGTTTGTAGATCCGTCTGCAATATTGTTATATCCTGCATCCTTATTACCGGTAAGATCCGTCTGCACATAATTCGCCCCCTGAACAGACGATACGGTTACGGAATAAGATCCATCCGGCGGAGTGATCGCCTGGTACGAATGATTAACAACATACGGATCGGTAGTGGTAGTCGTTCCTGTTCCGAAATCATTCCTGAATACGGGAGTTCCTTCTGCCGTGGTTGGACAGGTTTGCCCGAAGCCGAAGCAACTGGCCAGTAACATCAGCAATAATGCTGTGCTTTTTATTTGTGATAAATTATATTTTATAGTCATAAAGTAATTAATTATGTACGTGCGCTTTCCGGAAAGAAAGCGCTTCAATAAGTTTTAATAAGAATTTGTATCAGACTAAAAATAATGGCGGCGGCCTCACAGAAAAGATCTCGGAAAAACAGAAATCCAAAGACCGGTTATTGAAATAATGATAATTCCAAACATAGTGACGTTCCAATATCAACCTAATCAAATAATTGTACTGATAAATGCATGCTTTCGAAAATTCGTTAGAAGTTGTGGAAGGAACAATATAGCTTCGGTTGGAATCAGAGGAATAGGGCAGTTCCCGGGAAAAGGGAGCACTATGAATATTACAGAAATCAAACAGCTTTTTTCGATGCTCGAAATCGGATATATCCTTTTTTATTCTCCTCTGGCCTGCCTGATCTGTCTGAACGTAAGCTTTTAGCTTTCTTTTAGCAATTTTTTTAACAGAAGGATCTGATTTCGATTTGAATACATACGCTTTTCCGGAACTAAGGATTTCATAATCCGCATTTTCCTGAGAAATAAACTGCCGGGTGAAATCGGAATCGGCAGAATAGATTTTTGCATCACCACTGACGCTGATCGTCGGAGCAGTACCTAACCCTTCCTGGGAATGTAGAATATTAAAAAAAAGAAACAGAATACAGACAGCAGCCTTCCCGAATCCTGCAGAAAGGATCGTATGGGTGCAATGGCCTGAAATATGATGTATTCTTTTTCCCAAATTGTGCAATTTTTTCGCAAATATAGTTATTAATATTAATTTTATAAAATATATTAATACTAATAATAAAAAAATGACAAATAAATTAGATGTTATTTTATTGTATTTATATTTCAATACATAATGAATTGAAAATATCGCAAGAAGACATGCACCACCCCAATAATTTTCCCTGTAATGATTGTTATATGGATTGTACATTCTGTAGGGAAACGGTCACACAAAAAAGCCGTCCCAAATATTGGAACGGCCTTTTTTATGTATAAAGTAAATAATTACTTCAATTCTACTTCAGCACCAGCTTCTTCCAGTTGCTTCTTAAGCGCTTCAGCTTCGTCTTTAGAGATACCTGTTTTGATAGGAGCAGGAGCACCGTCTACGATATCTTTAGCTTCTTTAAGACCAGCACCTGTTAAATCTTTTACCAATTTAACGATTGCTAATTTAGAAGCACCTGCAGACTTAAGAATTACGTCGAATTCAGTCTTTTCTTCAGCAGCTTCACCTGCACCAGGACCAGCCATTACTACTGCAGCAGCAGCAGGCTCAATTCCGTACTCATCCTTAAGGATAGCAGCTAATTCGTTTACGTCTTTTACTGTTAAGTTTACTAGCGTTTCAGCTAAATTTTTTAAATCTGACATTGTTGTAATGTTTTTGTTGATTATTGATTATTTTTTGAGTGTAAATTATTCAGCAGCTGGAGCCTCTCCTTCAGCAGCTGGAGTTTCCGGAGTTTCAGTAGCCGGAGCTTCTTCTGCTGCAGGTGCAGCTTCTTCAGCTTTAGCTTCTACTGTCTCAGGTTTGTTTTGAAGAGCAGAAACCACTCTTTGGATTGGAGACTGAAGTAATCCGATGATTTCACCGATCATTTCTTCTCTGGACTTGATGTTCGCCAACATGTCCAGGTTATTGTCACCAACATAGAAAGTTTCCTGAACAAAAGCAGATTTCAAAGCCGGCTTTTCTTCTTTCTTTCTGAACCCTTGGATTAATTTTGCAGGAGCGTTTGCAGTCTCAGAAATCATCAATGCTGAGTTTCCTTTGAAAGACTGGAACATTTCAGAGTAATCTACTCCTTCCATTTGCTCCATTGCTTTTTGTAAAAGTGTATTTTTCACCACTTTCACCTGAATATTTTGCTTGAAAGCCTGTCTTCTGAAATCAGAAGATTTAGCAGCATTCAAACCTTCCAGATCTGCTACATAAACTACTTTTGCATCCTGAAGCAAATCTTTGATCTCCTGTATTGCTACAACTTTTTGGTCTTTTGTCATTGTCTTAAGGATTAAATTAGTTAACAGATTTAGTATCAATTGCAATACCCGGACTCATGGTAGAAGACAAATAGATTGACTTCACATAAGTTCCTTTAGCAGCAGTCGGTTTCATTTTCACCAAAGTAGAGATCAATTCCTGTGCATTTTCCTTGATTTTGGCAGCATCGAAAGATACTTTACCAATACCTGCGTGGATGATACCGTATTTGTCTACTTTGAAATCAATTTTACCAGCTTTTACTTCAGTTACCGCTTTACCGATTTCCATCGTTACCGTTCCTGATTTAGGGTTTGGCATCAAACCTCTTGGTCCTAATACTCTACCCAATGGTCCTAATTTACCCATTACAGCCGGCATGGTAACGATAACGTCAACATCAGTCCAACCGTCTTTGATTTTTTGTAAGTATTCGTCAAGACCTACATAGTCAGCACCCGCTTCTTTAGCTTCTGCTTCTTTATCCGGAGTTACCAAAGCCAAAACTTTAACGTCCTTACCGGTTCCGTGAGGAAGAGATACAACACCTCTTACCATTTGGTTTGCTTTTCTAGGATCTACCCCTAATCTTACTGCGATGTCCACAGAAGCATCAAACTTTGCAGTGTTTACTTCTTTTACAAGCGCTGAACCTTCTTCAAGGTTATAGATTCTTCCTTTTTCTACTTTGCTTAAAGCTTCTTTTTGCTTTTTTGTCAATTTTGCCATTTCTTTAAGTTTTAAGCGTTAGCTGGTTTAGTTCCTGTTACTCTTAATCCCATTGATCTTGCAGTACCTGCAACCATAGAAATAGCTGAATCCATCGTAAAGCAGTTTAGGTCTCCCATTTTATCTTCAGCGATTTTTTTCACCTGATCCCAAGATACAGAACCTACTTTGTTTCTGTTCGGTTCTCCGGAACCACCTTTGATTTTAGCCGCATCCATCAACTGGATTGCTGCAGGAGGAGTTTTGATTACGAATTCAAAAGATTTGTCTTCGTACACTGTAATTACTACAGGTAAAACTTGTCCCGGCTTATCTTGCGTTCTTCCGTTAAATTGCTTACAAAACTCCATGATGTTCACACCTGCAGAACCCAATGCTGGACCTACTGGTGGAGAAGGGTTAGCTGCGCCACCTTTCACCTGAAGTTTTACCATTTTAAAGACTTTTTTAGCCATTGTTTGTTTTTTAAATTTGAATAATGAATGAGTTTGGAAGCATTATTATTCAGTAGGTTATCCATTCTCACCTTAAATAATCCTACTTTTCGGACTGCAAAATTATGAATTATTTTTGAAATAGCAAATAGAAACGTCTGATTTTTAGAAAGATTATGGAAATAAAAGATCCGTTCCATGAATGAAACAGATCTTATTAAGAAAGTTTGATTAGATTTTATCTCTCTATAAGATTATTATTCTTTTTATTCATTTCCATTAATTGTTGCCTTTTGGCTTTATCAATTATTCTTCCAGGATAAGGATTGTTCCTAAATTCTTCACGTTTTTGAATATATTGTTCTCTTGTAACAGGAATTCCTTTTTGAAGAGGAATAATGTCAACCTGCTTTTTCTCAATTGCCACCGCCTGAAAAACATTAAATCCCTCTTTATCCCCAAGCTCCAAGATTAGTCCTGGCAGGCCTTTAAATCTATAAGGTCCGTCTGAAATTGGAATATCTTTCGCATACCAAGCTGTATAAAATCTATTGTTAAATATTGTAGTTGCTTTATAACACTTATATCCTAAAATATTCTTTACTTCATTAAAATCTACATTCCATTTTAAAAACACAGATTCAAAAGTATAAAAATCCCTGTACAAATTATTTGTAATATAAATTTGAGTGCCATTCCTATATACGGAATATCCAATAGTATATTTGGGTAAATTTTCAATCTTAATTTCAGTAGATACATTTGAACTTCTGGCTGTATTAACAATATTTTCAAGAGCCCTGCGTCTTTTCATAAAACCTTCGCTATAATATATTGAAGAATTTGAATTTAAGTCCAAAATCATAGTTTCCCTTGCCCTGTGACTTTCATCCGATTCAGTAGTATCACGAACAAAATTATACAAATACTTTACCTCCATTTCAGATAAATTTTTGCTTCCGCCATTTTGCCCAAAAAGAAAAGTGTTAATAAAGAAAATCGATAAAAAAGAAAAAATATATTTCACAAATCAATTATTAAGAATAACCATTATATGCATATCCCGACCCTTCAAATGGGGCATTACATTCTTCCTCCATCCTATTAATTTCAACTTCAAGACATGATATTGGAGAACCTCCTAAATCAATATATTCAGTATATCCGCATGAAGAAGTAACAGGTATTATCGGATCATAGATTAACATCATTTTACATAAATTTTCATTTTCATTTACGCCAGCTTTTTCTTTAGTTGCAGAAAACACTGATACAGTTCCACATACCATACAAGCAACAGTTAATAATTTTTTCATAATTCGTAGGTTTAAAGTTAGTAATATTTTTAAATAATTTTTCGCGAAATTTTATATCACAAACTTATAGGAACTGACTTTATAATATTTAATATAATATGTATATTTGCATTCAAATTACGTATGAAATTATACAGAATATGAATAAGATTGGTTTTAATATCAGAAAGGTAAGAGAGTCAAAAGGATTTTCACAAGAGTACATGGCAAATGTACTAGATATTAGTCAAGCCTCTTATGCAAGACTGGAAAATGAGGATACTAAAGTAACAGTTGACAGACTACAGAAGATAGCTGAAATTCTAGAAACAAGTATAATAGATTTTTTTGATGCTGATAAAATTACTATTCAAAATCAAAATAACTATGACCATTCATACGGGTTAATACAAAATATGACGGTTGAAAGTAAAGAAGTTTATGAAAGGTTACTACAAAGCAAAGATGATCAAATTACATTATTAAAAAAATTGATTGATAAATTTCTCAAATCATAAAAAAAGACCACTTAAAAGCGGTCTTTCTATTATATTTTATAAAGTATTATACTTTTTCTACCTGCATATAGCTAAGTTCCATTGGAGTCTTTCTACCGAAGATCAAAACAGAAACTTCAATTTTCTTTTTATCCTCAAGAATTTTCTCTACGGTTCCGTTGAATCCGTTGAATGGTCCGTCAATTACTTTAACGTTTTCACCCACGATATAAGGAATTTCAACATCACTTGCAAATTCTGAAAGTTCATCCATTCTTCCAAGCATTCGGTTAACCTCCGATTTTCTCATCGGAACAGGATCTCCTCCTTTGGTTAAGCTTAAGAAAGAAATAACGCCGGGAATGTTCTTGATAACGTGTGGAATTTCCCCCATCAAATCAGCTTCGATCATTAAGTATCCAGGATAGTAAGGTCTTTCTTTAGGAACTTTCTTACCGTTCCTGATCTGAATAACCTTTTCCATAGGAATTACTACCTGAGTAACGTACTGTTCAAACCCCAAACGTTTGATTTCCGTTTCAATGTAGTTCTTCACTTTATTTTCCTGTCCGCTGATTGCTTTCAGCACATACCATTTCAATTCGCTCATTTTGGGAAAATACTTTTATTATTAATTGAACACGTTGATGAGCATTCCTATGATGTTGCTGATTGCCTTTGAAAACAATTCATCAACCCCAAAAGTAAATAATGCCAGAATTACTGTTGCAACCGTTACTACAATAGTAGAAGACTGCAGATCAGACCATTTCGGCCACTCAACTTTGTGTCTGAATTCGTTATAAGAACCTTTTAAAAAATCGACAAATGAACTCATAATTGTATTTTGCACGGGCACAAGGACTCGAACCCTGATCAACGGTTTTGGAGACCGGTATCCTACCATTGGACGATGCCCGTAGTTTAAAAAAGCTCCGTAAAGAAATTCCTTACGGAAGCTTTTTATATTTATCAGATGATTAGTCTAAGATTTCAGTTACCTGACCTGAACCAACTGTTCTACCACCTTCTCTGATCGCGAATCTAAGACCCTCGTTAAGAGCGATTGGTTGTAACAATTCTACAGTGATTTCCAAGTTATCACCTGGCATTACCATTTCTACACCTTCTGGTAAGAAGATCTCACCTGTAACGTCAGTAGTTCTTACGTAGAACTGAGGACGGTATTTGTTGTGGAATGGAGTGTGACGTCCACCTTCTTCTTTAGAAAGGATATAAACAGATGCTTTGAATTTTTTGTGAGGCTTCACAGAGTCTTTCTTAGCGATAACCATTCCTCTCTTGATGTCGGTTTTTTCAATACCTCTCAACAATAGACCTACGTTATCACCAGCTTCACCTCTGTCTAGGATTTTTCTGAACATCTCAACTCCTGTAATTGTAGAAGTTAATTTTTCATCACCCATACCTACGATATCTACAGGATCACCAGTGTTGATGATACCAGCCTCGATTCTACCCGTTGCAACAGTACCTCTACCAGTAATAGAGAATACGTCTTCGATTGGCATCAAGAATGGCTTATCTGTATCTCTTGTCGGCTCTTCGATCCACTCGTCAACAGCATCCATCAAAGTTTCAACAGACTTGAACCACTGATCGTCAGTCTTAGCACCTCCTTCTGCAGTAGCAGCGGTAAGAGCACCAAGAGCAGAACCTTGGATTACTGGAGAGTTATCTCCGTCGAATTCATAAGTAGATAATAAGTCTCTAAGCTCCATTTCAACAAGCTCTAATAACTCAGCATCATCTACCATGTCAACTTTATTCATGAAAACAACAATTCTAGGTACGTTTACCTGACGGCAAAGTAGAATGTGTTCTCTTGTCTGAGGCATTGGTCCGTCAGTCGCAGCACATACCACGATCGCTCCGTCCATCTGAGCAGCACCAGTTACCATGTTCTTTACGTAATCCGCGTGACCTGGACAGTCAACGTGAGCATAGTGTCTTTTTTCAGTTTCGTATTCGATGTGAGCAGTATTGATAGTAATACCTCTTTCTTTTTCTTCTGGAGCAGAGTCAATTGCAGAGAAGTCTTTTTTCTCAGCAAGACCTTTGCTAGCTAATACAGCAGAAATAGCAGCTGTAAG
>JAKOOG010000249.1 GCA_022701545.1 Weeksellaceae bacterium
GCTGCCCAGAGTTTTTTACGCTCCGAAGGGGTTACTTTGGACATTTCATAAAATAAATAGACCAGCGTCAAAGGTCCGACGGTCCACATGAAATAATCGGTATACTCTGTTTTTGCGACCATCACCATAATGATCGGCACAAAAATTAATGATAAAACGTAAACACCGTATTCCAGCCATTTCGGGATAGGCGCCGATTTCGTTTCATTTTCAGGATGCCCCGGCTGAAGCCCGATCGGACCCAGCATTTTTTGAGTAAAGACGAAATTGATTAAGCTGATGACCATAACAACAGCCGCCAGCCCGAACGCTATATTCCATCGTAAAGCTTCCGGGATCATTTTAGTTAAAATTTCACCTTTCCCGATGGCTATACAAAGGTATCCTCCGAGCAAAGCCCCAAGGTTAATTCCTGCATAAAAAAGCGAAAACCCAGCATCTGCCCTGGAATCGTTGGGTTTGTACAACTGGCCGACCATGGATGAAATGTTCGGTTTGAAAAAGCCGGTCCCTACAACGGTAAATGCAATACCTAAGAAGAAAAATTGATGAGGATCTGCTGCAAGAATCAAGCTTCCGATAATCATCAGGAGCCCGCCCCAGAACAGGGACTTCCTGAATCCCAGGATCTTATCGGCAAATAAACCACCTATGAATGTAAAGGCATACACAAAAGCCTGGGTAGCGCCGTATTGGAGGTTGGCTTCCCTCTCATGAAAATCAAGCTGGGAAATCATAAAGAAAACCAGCATTCCCCTCATTCCGTAGAAACAGAAACGTTCCCACATTTCAGAAAAGAAAAGGCTCCAGATCTGTCTTGGGTATTTTCCTTTAAAATCCTGTATTTCGTCTAAAGTTAAATTCATAATGGTATGATTGAATTTTTAATTAAAAGTT
Source organism: Weeksellaceae bacterium (assembly GCA_022701545.1). Lineage (GTDB taxonomy): Bacteria > Bacteroidota > Bacteroidia > Flavobacteriales > Weeksellaceae > Chryseobacterium. The sequence continues at coordinate 898 of JAKOOG010000249.1, forward strand.
GGATAGTCATCCTGATCCAGTTCAAAACGGATGCGGTCCTGATCGATAAGCTGTTTCAATTCCTCTTCTTTCGGAAGGTATAAAAGGTATTTGCTGGCAAAAAGATTGTTTTTGTCATTCAGCACGGAATATTTTACCAGCGTCTCATCCTTCTCAGAACATAACAAAATGCCGATGGTCGGGTTATCGTCTTCCCCGCGTTTCAGATCATCGTACATTCTCACATACATATCAATCTGCCCGATGTCCTGATGGGAAAGCTCACCGGTTTTCAGGTCGATAATGACGAAACATTTTAGGATATAATTATAAAAGACGAGATCGATATAAAAATCGGAAGTATCGGTGACGATATGCTGTTGCCGCGCCACAAAAGCAAAACCTTTTCCGAATTCCAGTAAAAATCTCTGGATATGATCGATAATAGCAGTTTCAAGATCTTTTTCGGAAATTTTTTCATCCGGTTTCAGCCCGAGAAATTCAAAAATATAAGGATCTTTTAATACATTCTTAATGGTTTCTGCAGGGTTCTTCGTATGTTCTACCACCCTTTCATAAGCCAAAGAGTTGATCTGACGTTTTAAATCTCTGGAATTCCAATTGTTCTGAATGGATCCATTGATATAGTAATTGATTTTTTCTGAATCATTAAGCTTGATCAATAATCGATAATGTGTCCAACTCAATTGTTGACGCAATGCGTCAATAATTGGAAATACCATATAAAACTTACGCATATTGGAAAGATTTGTGTAGTCAAAACCTTTCCCGAATTCCAGCGTCAGCTTTTTGGAAAGATTTTTCAGCGTGTATTTTCCATAGGCCGCACGCTCTTTTCCTTTCTGCTCATCTTCAATAATCAGTTTCCCGATCTGCCAGTACGTAAGCAGCAGGGTGGAATTGGCCATGCGAAATACTTTTTCACGCGACTGTACAATAATTTCCTTTACCGATTGAAATAAAGGATCTTCAGAAATTTCCATCTTACGAAAATAAAAAAAACCTCTGACTTGGCAGAGGTTTACACTATATTTTATTTTGAATGCCGATTAGTTTACACCGTGCATCATCTTCTTCAGAATCGGTGAAATTAAAGCCAGAATTACCGCTGCAATTCCGCACAGTACGACGAATACCATGAAAAACTCAAACAGGTTGTGGATTTCAAACCCTGCAAAAGTAGGGTTTTCCAACGGAAGCTGTGCTTTTTCAAAAGCGGCCACCTGCTCCGGATTCAGAGTAACTTTTTTATCCAGGACATCCTGAAGGTTTACCCCGATTTCCTGTGCTTTGGAGAATTTATCTCCCGTAGCCGGAATCAATGCTCCCAACGAACCTGCCAAAGCATATCCTGCCGCATTGGAAATAAAGAATACTCCGTACAACAACGAAGCGAATCTTTTCGGAGCCAGCTTGCCTACCAGGGATAAACCGATTGGCGAAAGACAAAGCTCACCACAGGTCTGGATAAAGTATAGTAACATTAACCATTTGATGGCCAATAATCCTGAATTCCCAAGATCTTTTACATTGTGTGCGATAATGAAATAACTTAAAGCGATCAGAGCAAGACCCATGGCCTGTTTCATCGGAGAAACCGGTTCTTTTCCGTTCGCTCTCAGTTTATCCCAAAGCAAACTGAAAGGAACAGCCAGGGCAACAACGAAGATCCCGTTGAAGATCTGTACCATCGAAGGCGGCATATTCCATCCCAGGATGTTTCTGTCGGTCTGGTTGTCGGCGATGAAGGTTAATGAAGAACCTGCCTGCTCGAAAGCGGCCCAGAAGAAAATAATAAAGAAGGATACGATATAGATTACCCAGATCCTCTGCCTTTCTATTTTATTTTCAGCAGAACTCATGATCAGGAAAGCCAGGGAAATACCGGCTGCATAAATGAAAGGATAAATGATTCCTTTGATCAGCTGTCCCATTTCCACGGCTTTGAAACCGAATTCTCCCACAAGAAGATATCTGAAAGCAAAAAACAGGATTACAAATAACCCTCCGGTGATCCCTAATGCGGTTCCTGAAAATTTAGCCGTCTGGGTTTCCCCTTCTTCAAAATCTGCACTGGTATTATTTTTTGGCAATCCCCCGATCGGTCTTCCTTCCGGGGTAACTACGTATTTATTTTTAAGGATAAAGAAAGTAATGGTACCGATCACCATAGCAATTGAAGCCGCCAGGAATCCCCATTTGAAAGCAAAGATATCCCTTACGCCGGTAGCAGCATCCTTCACGTCACCTACGTACGGACAGATGAACTGGCCAAGGAATGCCCCGATGTTGATCCCCATATAGAAGATGGTAAATGCAGAATCCAGCTTGGATTTTTCCTGCTTCGGATAAAGGCTTCCCACCATCGAGGAAATATTCGGCTTAAAAAATCCGTTACCGAAAATGATGATGAATAGAGCCAGCCACATGAATGTTTTTGCACTGTCCAGGCTTCCGGAAAATGTTGAAGCACTGATGAAAAGCAAAAACTGTCCGATAGCCATTAGCGACCCTCCAATCAGGATGGCATTTCTGTTACCGATATATTTGTCGGCAATAAAACCTCCTAACAGCGGGGTAAGATAACATAAGGCGAGAAATCCGCCGTAGATGATTGCTGCATCCGCTTCTTTTATCAATAGGGAATTTACCATAAAGAGCGTCAGAAGAGCTCTCATCCCATAAAAATTGAAACGCTCCCACATTTCGGTTCCGAAAAGCACCCATAATCCTTTTGGATGTTTGGAACCTTTATTCTCTACAAATTCATCCTGTTTCGGACTTAATGCATCAATATTATCCATTTTCTATTGTTAATTTTTGTTAAGACTGACAAATATAGTTTTTTTTGTGTTTTCGGCAAGGTTTTAATTTTATAATTAAATAAAAAAGCTGCATAGCGGATATGCAGCCTGATTACTATATAAAAAACAGCAGTTAATGCCCTTTTTCTTTCATAATTCTGTTCAGTCTTTTCAGCATGGAAAGGCCCAGCAGTGTAGCAAATATCAATAATCCAAAATTCACCAGGAAATAATTCATTTTATTGTCATAGCTGTACCAGGTACTGGCCAGGATCCCTGAAAGTTTGTTTCCGACCGAATTGGCCAGGAAGAATCCGCCCATCATCAAGGCGGTAATTCTCGCAGGGGAAAGCTTAGAAACAAAAGATAATCCCATCGGCGAAAGGCACAATTCCCCGATGGTAATGACGCCATAACCCGCGATCAGCCACCACGGCGATACCTTTACTGCGCCATTGTTTCCGGCCCAGACGGCTAATACCATGACCAGACAGGACAATGCGGAAATAAAGAGCCCGAGAACAATTTTTGTCGGTGTCAGCGGTTCTTTTCCCTTTCTTCTCAACAGTGCCCAGAAACCCACAATCACCGGGGTTAAAGCGATAACCCAAAACGGGTTGATCGACTGGAACAATTCAGTGTTGTATAAATAGACTTTCTTGGCAGGGTTGTTTTCCAGGTCGGCCCGTTGTTCGGGCGCAATATTTTTAAAATACACATCTTTTCCCTGTACTTTAACCGCTTTTCCGTCTTTATCTTTCTGGGACTGGAACTGGTTGTCGTAAACCGGGACTTCCTTGTCTTCATAGCTTTTCCCGTCTACCATATAAATGCTTTCCAGCGGTTTTTCCATAGCGGCCGGAACACTCCGGTCGGTATAATAATTTGCCCATCTCGTCAAAGCGGTTCCGTTTTGTTTGAAAACTGCCCAGAAGAACATACTGATCATGAAAACAGAAAGTAAAGCCCCGATGGACGACTTTTCTTCAGGTTTCGCTTTGAAATATAATGAAGCATAAAAATAAATAACAGGCACACAGGCAAAAATGAAGGCATCGGTGCTGTCGCTGCCGAAGATGTTTCCGGGAATGACCCAGCCGATCACGCCTGCGATAATGGCCGGCACAAAAACTTTAAGCATAATTTCGGAAAGCTTGGTATCGCCTTCCTGTACAGGCTTCATGGTTGCTGCATGGATATAGTGTTTTCTGCCGATGGTAAAGATAACCAATCCGACCAGCATCCCGACCCCGGCTGTAATAAAGGCTTCCCCCCAGCCGAATTTATTCCGCATAAAGGCCGCGATGATATTGCAGATAAAGGCTCCGATATTGATTCCCATATAGAAGATATTGTACCCGGAATCCTTATTGGCTTTGTAGGGCTCTTCGGAATATAAATTTCCCAGTAAAGTAGAAATGGTAGGCTTGAAAAATCCGTTTCCGATAATAATCAAAGCCAAAGAAGAGTAGAACAAGGTCATGTCTTTGAACACCCCCATTCCGATGTATCCGGCAGCCATCAGGACGCCTCCGATGTAGATGGATTTAATATAGCCTAAGACACGGTCGGCCAGGAATCCGCCGATGAAGGGCGTCAGGTAGGTCAGTGCAATATAAGTCCCGAAAATGTCATCTGCTGTTTTATCGGGAAGTCCTAGACCGCCTTTGATGCCGGCAGGTTCGATGACATACAGTACAAAAATTCCGAGAATAAGGTAATAGCCGAAACGCTCCCACATTTCCGTAAAGAAAAGGAAAGGCAGTCCCTTAGGATGTTTAGTCTTCATAGGTTCAAATTTCAAATTTCACAAATATAGAATTTTAAAAAGAATAATTGAATTTTATTAGCTTTGGGTAAAAGATGAAAAATGGAATTACAATTAATGAAATAAAAGCAAATCTTGAATCATTGCCAGAAAGTTTCTACAGTGAAGTAAATGATTTTATAGATTTTCTGAAAGACAAACATCGTAGGGCAAATTCAAATGAAATTCCTGAGTGGCAAAAAGAAGAGATAATAAGAAGGGCAGCATATGCCCGGAATCATCCTCAGAGTTTTGTTTCTGAATCTGAAATGGATGATTATTTAAAAGATCTGGGAAATGAAGGCTGAATTAATTTATAGCCATTTTGTAAACAGTGATTTAAAGAAATACACGATTGGTATAAAAAATTTGATAAAAAGCGATGGAATAAATTTAAGGAAGAATTTCAATCAAAGATAAATTTATTAAAGAAAATCCCTTGACTTTTGAAATTAAATATGACTGTCAAAGAGTCCTTTTCCTAAAGAAGTTTCCTTATGGGATTCATTTTACTTATGATGAACGGGAAAACATTATTGAAATATATTCGATCTTTCACACTTCTCGAAATCCGGAACAGTGAAAAAACAGAAAATAAAAACCCGGACTTCAGTAAGAAATCCGGATTTGATTTATGATTAAATTGATCTGAAATTACAGATTCTCCAAAATAAAATCAGTCATTTTCTGGTAAAGCTGAGGTCTGGTCTGCCCGCCATAGATGCCGTGGTTTTTATCGGGATAAGCCATAAAATCAAACTGCTTCTTATTCTGAATCAGGGCCTCGGAAAACTCCATGGAATTCTGAAAATGCACGTTGTCATCAGC
>JAKOOG010000254.1 GCA_022701545.1 Weeksellaceae bacterium
TGAAAAAACTGACATTGTTATAATTTGTAACAACAAAAATACGAATTTTGTTTAAAAACGTAACTAATTTTGTCACATGGACCGGACAATTGTACATATGAACCTTGATGCATTCTTGTGTTAATCACGTATAAAATCTCATAAAACCACTGTTCCATTGTAGAAAACTTTTATTCATTCGTTCGCAATGAACAAAAATTTAAGATTCAGATAATTTAAATTCTAAGTATAATTTTCTTCTAAAGTTTAAGTTGCACTATTCAATGAATATATCTTAAACGTATACCGCTTACATACAAAGAATGTAAAAATCTTTTCATTTTTTTCAAAATTAATTTTTAATACGACGAGTTTTGACGCTACCCTGATGGACATTTGCATTATCGAAACAACAGGATATGAAATTAGATTTTAAAACTCAAGGTGGATATATTTAGTCTGAAGACCACCTAAAAAAATAAGGCTAAAACCTGAAGTGACTCTACTAAAAAGAGGCTTCAAATTTTAACCTATATAAAACCAAAACAAATTTACACAAATGTCTACAAACAACAATGCGTCACAAACGCTTTTCAGATTCGTAAGCCTAAGAAATCCACAACTTACAGAAACCAAGAGAAGAAATCTTGGATTTATCCACAGGCCAAAAGGAGCAGCCGGGCTTTTTGATAATGCTGTATCAGGAAAAGCTACTTCTACAGCTAAACTTAGTGCGATGGAAGCTGCTATAAAATCCGGCACTTTTGAAAGTACTGCTTTTAAATCTGAAAAAGAACTTGAAACAGGAGTATTCGGTCAGTTACTTATTATCGGAAGGAAAATTTCAAAAAAAGAGCAAATCAGTGATCAAGACTGGGCTTATACCAAAACCTATTATGCGGGAATTATTGATTCCAACAAAGAGCTTACTGTTGAAGGGCTGAAAATATTTGACCTTCTTTGGAACAACTTGATTTTTCAGGTTGTTTCCCAGAAAGATTTCTATGTGAAGGAAGCGATTACTCATATTCTAAAAGCCATCCATCTAGGATTTGCCCAAAGTATGACCATTGATGCAGATGTCCTGAAAGTTAACGGGGCAAAACCATTGGAAAACGCACTCAATGGTAAAGTCGTATTACCAAGAGACCTGTTCGTTGGAGAGGAAGAAACTTCCGGTGCGGCATCTGTTGCCTCAAGAACTGCTGTTACAGCTACGGCGGATAAAATAACCAGTCAGCGATTAATCAATGAAGCAGCATCAGGTTTAGTGGCTCAAAAAGCACTTTACAGAAAAGAAACATTACAGAAATTGAATGCTGAATTGGAAAAACTTCAGAAATCTTATCATAAATCCCGCTATAAAGCCGAGCAGGATGCTTATGCGTCATATCAAAGAAAATATCAGTCACAATTAGAAGAATATGGCAAATTATCTGAAGAAATTGAGCGTCTTGAAGAATTAAAAGCTTCCGAAGAAGAATTAAAAAGACTGTATGAACGCCTAAAAGAATTAGAAGTACCTGTCTTTGAGTTTTCTTATAAAAATGAAATTGATATTTCTGAGCTTCAATCCAGGCTGTCTCCTGAATCCTTTGATTTATTTATAGAAATATTTTCCCATACGGATACAAATAATTTTTCAAAAGAAAATTTAGAAGGGAGGACGGAAGTAATTTCCGACAGAGAAATGCGTGTCGGGAAAATAGCTTTACAAATCGACAGTACTTTGCAAAGCTTTAACGAAGCTATGTCGGAGGTACAGCAGGAAATTTCAGTTTCTACGCAGACAGCCTTGGAAAATACGGCTTTGCCACAACAGCAGTATGTGAATTTTGGAGGAGCTTCTATTCCGGTGGTTGAAAATACATCCAGAACACCATTGGCATATTCTCTTATTGCAAATAATTTCGGATCGCTGTTTTTATCTAACAGAGGATTTTTAAATTTCTCATTTGAAGTAGAGGATATTTCCTGGGATGTTGCCAGTGCTAAAATTATTGCAGATACTAATGCAGGGCATTTTGAAGAAAATTACAGCAATATTTCAGTCGTAGACAATAAAATTACCTTACCCGCCTGTTTAGTCAATAAATTCAGTCAGCTATATAATTTCAGGATCGAAGTTACCTTTAAGAGCGGCAGAGAAGCTTACGCAGATGTACAGAAAATTTCCAACGGGCAGGTTTACACCGGACTACTGACTTTAAAACCTGTAAAAGATAACCCAAGAGAAGAAGAATCTGCGGAGCCTTCAAAAAGAAAAAATTTCGGAATTAAAAGATTAGGTATTGCCGATTATCTGAAAGTTGTACAAAGTGTTCATGCCTATGTTCCGGGAGAAGTATCGAATATTGAAAATGTAATGGCTAGCGAATTGAGACACAAATCTTCTGTTGCCAGAGAATATTCGGAAATCACTGATACAACATCCAAATCAGTAGAAACGGAAAAGGTTTCTGATACTTCCAAAACTTCCAGAACTGATGTCCAGACGGAAGTTGCCAAAGAATTGGATAAACAGCAAAGCATTACAGCCTATGCTCATTTTAGTTATAGTGGCGGCTACAAGCTGGATATCGGAGCTGATTATGCCAATAATACTGCACAGCACGACAGTACAAGACAGGCGGTTGCCAAATCCCAGGAGATTACCGAAAGAGCGATGGAAAGGGTTCTGACAAAAATTAACGAAGAAAGGGTTCAGAAAATTATCAAGGAATACACCGAAACCAATGTGCATGAATTTGATAATCGGGGAAATGCAGTTACAACCAACGAGGTACCGCAGCATATTACAGGGGTATATCGTTGGATCGATAAGAAGATGAAAAACCAGATTTACAATTATGGAAAACGTACCATGTTTGAATTTATGGTTCCCGAGCCGGCAAAACTTCACCGCTTGGCTTTATCCGTATCGAAGGGGCAGATACTTACCGCTCCTGTTGATCCGAGAAAGGCACCGGAGCCCTGGAATATGGCTTCTCCTAAAGGAGCAACTAAAGAATTGCTTCAGCATTGGGCAGACATCTATGGGATAGCTTTAACGGAGCTTCCAAAAGAGAACGTAGAAGTATATCAGGAAATTGTCGGCCGCCCTAATTCCACAGGATCATTCGGTGCGGTAGGAACGCCGATCAACATTACACAAAACTACGCTGCCAAAGATATGAAGATTCAATATTACATGGATCGGAATTCTTTATGGCATAACAGTAATTTCTATTGCAGCAATGGTAAAGGAGGGGAAAGGGATCTGAGTTTCAATGGCAGGATCAATCAGGGAACGGCTTGGGAAAGCGGTTTAAATCTTTCCGGAACTTTCAACTTCCTGTACAGAGGCCGAAATATTGAAGATGTAACGCTTAATGTAACGCTGTATTGTAAACTTTCTGAAACCTTTATGCTTCAATGGCAGACAGAAAATTTCAATGCCATTATCAAAGCTTATGAAGATGCGTTCACGAAGTTTCAGGAAGAACAGGCAAGACTGGATGCGGAGCAGAAAGAAAAAGAAGCAGCAGCCAAAGAAAAACAGGGCACCTTCTATCGGTACATGGAGCATGATGTCCTGAAGCACAACTGTATTGCTTATCTGCTGCAGGATTATCTGAATGTATTGGGGCAGAACTTTACCGATGGCGATAAAATGGAAAATTTCCAGGTATATCTTAACGAGAACCTGGATAAATATACTGCCTTAGCGAAGTTTATGGAGCAGGCGTTTGAATGGGAGATCATGGATTACACCTTCTATCCTTATTATTGGGCAAACCGTAAAATGTGGCAGGAAATGTACATTTCTGAAAGTGTAGATCCTTTATTCAGAAGCTTCCTGCAGGCAGGAATGGCAAGAGTAATCGTAACTGTAAAACCAGGATTTGAAGATGCTGTTCAGTTCTTCCTGACAACCGGAAAAATCTGGAACGGTGGTGAAGTTCCTGTCATTGGTGATCCGATGTACATGAGTATTGTCGATGAAATGAGACAGCCGACAGGCAAACCGCAAGGCAAATACTGGATTACGAGAGTTCCTACTACGCTTACCATTCTTCAGGATAAATCTACAGGATTACCGGTGGATAAACCATTGCCGATCTTCCCGGAAACCGATGTCGATAACTGTGAAAACCCTACTGAGCTTGAATTTGAAACAAGTTTTGATCATCGAAATGTACACTTAAGCCGTTCTGAGAAAACGGAAAGTACCTTGGACTAATTAACTTAACGAAATGGTGGTTTACGGCCGCCATTTCTATCTTAACAATTAAAACTTAAAAAGATGAAACCGATAAAAGCGTTAGGAATATCAAAAATAAAAGCGTTGGGGTTGGGAAGTGTCGAAATAGAAAATAAGACAGAGTCTGAAGCTGGCGATAGATATGATTTTCTACCTGTAGTAAAAATAAATGGAAATGAAAGTCCAAAGAATGCTGTAATTTCATTAAATAGCTGTACCGAAAATAAATTAGAGTACTTAAATCTAGGAGATGACTATGATAATGAATGGAGGAAATATCCTGTAGCAAATATCGTAGTTGCAAAAAATTCTGTGGCAAGAATTCCACTACTTATAAAAATGGGTTATGATCCTATTGGATGGCAGGATGGAGATGGAATATTGGAATTTAAAAGTTCTAATGCATCTGCAAAATTGAAATTCATTGACAATGATGATACGGATTATGAAAGTGATGAAGATACTTATGACTTAAAGGATGCAGAGTATGGTGATGAATTAGTGCTAGAAATTGAGGCAAAAGCACTAGGTAGAGGAGCAAAACTTAGTATTTCTGTCTATGCATCAGATGATGGCGATGGTTTGGGGAAAACTTCTAAACGAAAAGGAATTTGTGGAAAGTTTAATGTGAAGATTATTGAAAGTGATGTGTTTTTAAGTGAAGAATTAAAAAAGGGATTTGATGTATTATCAATTATTTCTCAGGAATATCGCAATCAACATACTGAAGGAGAATATTCTGTCAATTACTGTATACAGGCCGCAGATAGGTTTTTGGGTGCTGTTGTTGATAATAAGAAAAATTTTTATGCTTATGATGATAAAAAGAAAATCCGATTAAATGTTCCAGATTTAAATAATGCTGTAGCTCGAGCAAAAAAATTAAAAAGCTTGGGGTATGGATATGACTATAAAGAATTCGAAGGCAGCATTTTCGGTTATCGAGAAGTTAATCAAAAAGATGAATATGGCAACAATCCATCAAGAACTCTCTTTTTTAAAAATGATAAAATAATAGTTGATTATTTCAAAGCAGTCATTAAAAATAAGATTGGTTTTCATATCTTTTACCTATCAATTGTCGATTCTTTACATACCTTATTTATTGTAGTTGATAATACTAAACCCTGTACACCCACATACAAAATATATGATGAAGCTGGCGAATCAAGCAGTAAAGGTTCATTAAAGGATATAAATCAAGGAATATTAAGTCAATCACAATGGGTGTATTTATGGACAAAAAAGCATGTTGGATATTGGGCTAAATTAAATGTATCTTTGCTAAAATTTCAAAGAAAATGAAGCTAATTATTGGATTATTCAGCGTTTTTATGGTTTGTTCATGTAGCCAACAGAAAGAAATGAAAGATATTAAAGATAATATACTATATAAAGACCAGCAAGGTAATATTTATTTAAAGAGAGAAATTGATATTATGGACGAGAAAAATTCAAAAAATAATCAATCTCGATTTTTTGATTTGGTTTTTTATAAAGATAGTACTTATCAATTAAAAAATATTGTTGATATTAAAACTTTCCATTTTGTTAAATCGGTTACAGATACAGTTCCATTGAGTAAATTTGATATTTTTGAGGATAAGATACACACTTATAAATTTCAATATTTACCTCCAGCTTCACCACAAATTAAAGCGGTGGATAAATAGTAATTAAAGGCCATCTTGACTGTAAGTATAGATAGCATTTAGTGACAATAGAATCTTTTTTTCAGAAAGAGGCTGTCCAAAAAGGGCAGCCTTTTTTTTAATTGATAATGGTATTAAATTAATTTATCGTATCGACAAATTAATAGATTATATGTTTAATATGTTTTTGATTTGAACCTAACTTATGATTGTTAATTTAATTCGTAAAATTATACCCAAGACGATAAAACAATAATTCTCAAAATTACACCAAATAGTTTTTCCCAAGCCTCTTAAAAACCTGATGATATCTCATAAAACTGACATTGTTATAATTTGTAACAACAAAAATACGAATTTTGTTTAAAAACGTAACTAATTTTGTCACATGGATCGAGCGATTGTACATATGGACCTGGATGCATTTTTTGTATCCTGTGAGAGGCTCAATAACTCTCAGCTTCAGGGCATCCCTCTTATTATAGGAGGCGGTG
>JAKOOG010000256.1 GCA_022701545.1 Weeksellaceae bacterium
TGGTGATGGTCGCAAAAACAGAGTATACCGATTATTTCATGTGGACCGTCGGACCTTTGACGCTGGTCTATTTATTTTATGAAATGTCCAAAGTAACCCCTTCGGAGCGTAAAAAACTCTGGGCAGCCTTGGTTTTCATCCTGTTCTCCATTTTATTCTGGGGAATTTATGAGCAGAGCGGAGGTTCCTTAAGTATTTTCGCGGCTAAAAATTTAAATAAAGATTTACTAGGCCTGGATCCGAATGGGGTTAACAATTCCGGAGGTGCTTTTTTCATCATTTTCCTTGCACCGCTGATCGGACTGTTGTGGATCTGGATGAACAAAAGAAAAATTGAACCGAATACCATTATCAAGTTTGGACTAGGATTTATATTCCTCGGTTTAGGATATTATATTTTATTTGCGACGAGATTTTTTGCAGATCTTCAGGGCATTACTTCCCTTAACTTTTTTACCATTGCTTTGCTGGTAATTACTTTGGGTGAACTCTGCCTCTCTCCCATCGGTCTGTCGATTATGACGAAACTCTCCACCAAAAACCTTCAGGGGATGATGATGGGCATGTGGTTTCTGGCTTCCGCTTACGGGCAGTATGTCGCAGGAATTATCGGGGCGGGCCTCGCGACGGCGAAAGAAGGTTCTACCAATTATGACGCCCTGATTACGTATACCGACGGATATAAACAATTGGGATTATATGCCGTCATTGCCGGAATTGCATTAATTGTGATTTCTCCTTTTGTAAAAAAATTGATGCAGGATGTGAAATAGAACTGAGCAAATGCTTACTTTTACTTAAAATACCAAATCATGAAGAAAGTGATAAGCATCATCTGCCTGTTTTTACTGACGTTCAGTTCGGCACAGGTAAAATGGATGACGATTGAAGAAGCCATGAAAGCACAGAAGGAAAATCCTAAAAAGATACTGATCGATTTTTATGCAGACTGGTGCGGCCCTTGTAAGATCATGGATAAAAAAACCTACGGCCATCAGGTAATTGCCGATATTTTAAATGAAAATTATTATCCGGTAAAATTTAATGCCGAAGAAAAGAAAACCGTTGAAATCTTCGGAAGGAAATTCTCCAATGAAAATGCGGAACATAAAAAAGGAAGAAATTCCCTGCACGGATTTACCCAGTATATGAATGTTGCCGCAGTTCCGAGTACGGTTTTTCTTGATGAAAACGGAGGACCGATCACGATTCTGCAGGGCGAACTGTCCGCAAAGGAACTGGAACCTTACCTGGAATTTATTTCCAAGGATCTTTTCAAAAAAATCCGGACCCGGGAGCAGTGGGAGGATTACCAGAAGAAATTTAAATCCAAAATAAAAGATTAACCTTACCAAGACTTTCAGACCCGAAAGTCTTTTTTAATTTCTAATTTTTCCCGAAATTCGTGGCTCTTTAAAAATGACATTAGAAACTTCCATAGAATACGTGAAAGGGATCGGTCCCGAAAAAGCCAAGCTCATCAAAACCGTGCTGGGGATTTCCACGGTGGAAGATCTTCTGAACTTTTTCCCCATCCGCTACCTGGATAAGAGCAAAGTGCATAAGATTGGCGAGTTGAGCGATCTCACAACCGATGTGCAGCTGAAAGGAAGAATTACCAACATTCAGGAAATACAGACCGGAAAAACCAAAAGGCTGTCGGCCAGATTCAATGACGATACGGGTTCTATGGATCTCGTCTGGTTCCAGTATTCAAAATGGCTGAAAGAGCAGCTTCCGGTGAATAAAGAAGTTTTTATTTTCGGGAAGATCAATGTTTTCAACCATCAGTTTTCCATGCCGCATCCCGAAATCGAAGTGGAGGAAAAAAAAGATACGGAAAAACGGTTAAGACCCATTTATCCAAGCTCGGAAAAATTAACCAAGAGAGGACTGAATCAAAAGTTTTTTCAGGGGGTTATCAAAAATATATGCAGGGAAATCCCGAATCTGATCTATGAGAATTTTCCGGAGTACCTGATGAAAGCCTTTAAGTTTTTATCGAGACAGCATACTTATCTTAACATCCATTTCCCAAAGGACATGGAACATGTGGAAAAGGCCAATTACCGCCTGAAGTTTGAGGAATCCTTCTTTTTCCAGCTGGGATTCGGCTTGAAGAAGCTGCATCATAAAACCCATACGGCAGGAAATCCTTTTCCGGTAATCGGGCAGTATTTCAATGATTTTTATGAAAACCATCTGCCGTTCGAACTGACCGGAGCCCAGAAAAGGGTACTGAAGGAAATCCGTCTGGATATGAAACGACCGATCCAGATGAACAGGCTGTTGCAGGGAGACGTAGGTTCAGGAAAAACCATGGTGGCACTTCTTACCATGCTGATTGCTAAAGACAACGGTTTCCAGAGCTGCATCATGGCTCCGACGGAAATTCTTGCCCAGCAACATTACAACGGCATTAAAGAGCTTCTGGAAAACACGGAAGTCAGCGTCAGGCTTTTAACGGGGTCCAGCAGGAAATCACAGCGCAATATTATTCATGAAGAACTGGAATCCGGCGAACTTTCCATTCTGGTAGGAACCCATGCGATCCTGGAGGATAAAGTTAAATTTAAAAATTTAGGCCTCGCGATTATTGATGAGCAGCACCGCTTCGGCGTTGCCCAACGGGCCAAGCTCTGGGCAAAAAATAAAATTCCGCCGCATATTCTGGTTATGACCGCTACTCCTATTCCACGGACCCTGGCCATGAGCTTTTACTCAGACCTCGACGTCTCGGTGATTGATGAACTTCCTATCGGACGAAAGCCGATCATTACGGCACACCGGAAAGAAAAAGACCGGGCCTATGTGTACAATTTCTGCCATGAAGAAATCCGTAAAGGACGGCAGGTTTATTTTGTGTATCCCCTGATTGAAGAATCCGAAACACTGGATTACAGGAACCTGATGGAGGGCATGGAAAATATTATGGATAATTTTTCAAATTATAATGTGACGATGCTTCACGGGAAAATGAAACCGGATGAAAAAGATGCTGCCATGAATTATTTTGCTTCCGGCAATGCCCAGATTATGGTGGCAACTACCGTTATTGAAGTAGGGGTAAATGTTCCGAATGCTTCAGTGATGGTGATCGAGAGCTCGGAGAGATTCGGCCTCTCACAGCTTCATCAGCTGCGGGGACGTGTGGGCCGTGGTGCGGAACAAAGCTACTGCATTCTGATGACTTCCGATAAATTATCCAAAGACAGCAGGACCCGCATCAAAACCATGGTTGAAAGTACCGACGGCTTTAAAATTTCTGAAGTGGATATGCAGCTCCGCGGCCCCGGAGATATTCTGGGAACCCAGCAAAGCGGTATCGTCGATTTCAAAAAACTGGACCTGGTAAATGACTCGGCCATTATCCGGACAACTAAAAATACGGTGGAAAAAATTCTGGAGGCCGATCCTTTACTTGCACGACCGGATAACCAGATTATTAAAAATTATTACCTGAGGAATTACAAAGGCAAAAACAAATGGAGTAAAATTTCATAAAAAAACCGCACAAAGACATAATCTCTATGCGGTCCCCCTTATAAAACTGTTATTTGAAGAAATTACTTTACTTCGATGATAATTACTTTAATATTTTGTGATTTGGTTTGAAAATATTTATTTTAATGTGATGGGTTTAAGTTTCATACTGTAAAAAACAAAATGAATTACGTTCCAACTTGTTATTATAAAAACTAACTGATATTTCGTCGAAAGGTTTTTTAATGAAACGAATATATGCCCTTCCGACTCCATTCAAGTTTTCATGATTGTACCGTTTTGTTTAAAGATCTTCTGCGCTTTCTAAATTGGAAATTTTATAATTCATTTTGTTTAAACTAACATTGTGATTCATTATAAGTGTTTCGCAAACGAAACAAATTCTTTATTATTTATATTCTGCAGGCTCCGAAAATCATCGGATATCTGCCGAATTTCCAAAATTAATTATCACCATTATGTGAATATTGTAAGACAAAGATAATACAATAATTTTAATTGCAAAATAATTAATACATTTTTTTCACACTTTCATGATAAAATTATTCTGTTCGATCTTCAGGTGTGATATTACCCGTGATGATCAGAAATTCTGTATATTATTTATCTGAATCTTTTTAATTATCAGACGGTTTCATAACTATATGGGCACCGTCCATAAAAATCCTTCTTCTTGTTTGCCGGCAGTATTTTCTGAAGAATATACCATGGTTATCACAGGATCCGGTAGAGGAAGTGTTTCAGTTTAGTGTAAATATTATAGCAAAAAAAATTCCTGCATTGTTGATAAATACAGGAATTTAAACACTAAGGATGAAAAAAATATACTGATAAAAAGCTAAAAAAGCTTAGCACCAAGCATATGAATGTATTGTTATACGTGATTTGGTTCTGCAGCAAAGATACAAATTTATAAATCACTTTTAATAGAATTATTAAAAATTTATAAAAAATTTTTAATCTGCCTGTTTTTCAATAAAAAATTCCATCAGGTAATCGTCCATTACAAAACCGCTGCCGATATCGAAAACCCCTTCACCGTACACACTGAAACCCTGTGATTCATAGAAATTTCTCGCCGGATTGTACTTGTTCACATTCAGGATAATCCGTTCATCACCATATCCGGCGGCTTTTTCCTTTAAAAATTCAAGGCCGTACTTCCCTATTCCCTTTCCTTTGCTTTCCGGTACCAGATAAATCCTGTGGAGCTTCGTTGTTTTTTCTTCATAGCCGTTTTCGTAGCCGATAAAGCCCTCGAAGGAATGGTTGTTTTCATCCCGAATCAAATAATAATGATACCGGGGATTTTGTAAATGCGCTCCAATTTCTGTTGCCGAATACATCGTGGAAAGCATATATTCCATCTGTTCGCCGGAAAGTATCCCGGCATACGCATTTTCCCAGGATCTTCTCGCCAGCTCCTGAATTAAAGGAATATCCTCTTGTGTGGCTTTTATCAGTTTCATCGTTCCAAATTATTTTGTATTAAAAAAAAGAAAGGTGAAAGGCATTAACCTTTCACCTCATTATATTATAGGAATAGTACCGTCAATACAGACTGAAAATATCCTTTAAATGTTCGCCATTTCAGCTTTTATTTTAGCATAAAGGTTTTCAGAAGCAGGAACCAACGGCAATCGCAAATAATTCTTCACAATTCCTTTTTCCGCTAGAACCGCCTTGATTCCGCAAGGATTTCCTTCTGCAAATATAAGCCTTGTAATCTCTACCAGCTTGTTGTGGATTTCGTACGCTTCTTTTACCTTACCGTCAAAAGCCAATTGAACCATAGTGGAAAATTCCTTTGGATACCCCTGTGCGATTACGGAAATCACTCCATTTCCTCCAGCCAGTGTTACAGGAAGTGTATATTCGTCATCACCGGACACCAGATTGAAACCTTCCGGTTTTTTTCTTAAAATATCAAAATACTGCAGAATATTGGGAGCCGCTTCTTTAATCAGAAATAAGTTCGGGAATTCTTTTGCCAGGCGCAAAGTAGTTTCCGCTTCAATATTCTGGCCGGTTCTGGAAGGAACGTTATAGATGATAATATTCCTGCCTGTGGAAGCCAATGCTTTGTAATGCTGGTACAGCCCTTCCTGATTGGGTTTATTGTAATATGGAGATACGGAAAGCACCGCTTCAAACGCAGATAAGTCTGTTTCTTCGATCTGTTTCTTTACTTCAAGAGTATTATTCCCGCCAATTCCCAAAACCAGGGGAACGCGTTTACTATTAACCTTAATGATATGCTCAATTACCTGCTTCTTCTCTTCAGCAGAAAGCGTTGCCGCCTCGGCTGTAGTTCCCAGCACCACTAAATAATTGGTTCCGTTTTCGATGTTGTAATCCACTAATTTGGTGAGACTGTCGAAATCTACGGATAAATCTTCATTAAAGGGCGTTACCAATGCAACACCTACTCCTTTTAAAATGCTCATCTGTTAGAATTATTTTTGCCAAATTTAATAATTTACGATAAGAATTTCTAATAATTACTAATGTTTTATTATACATATAATTATATTTGCATAGACTAAAAGAAAGGATAAAACCGCCCTGGAAAAAACAGGCGGCGGTATCCGTAACGATAATCTGCTGTATATGAAAAATAAATTCTTGTTATTAGGAATTGCCATGGCTGCACTATCCGGCTGTAAGACGGCTTCATCCGCCTCTTCCATGCACCTCGGAAAAGTGGAGATCCGGAAGAATATTTCTATTAATAATGAGCTAAAGAATGATGAGGAGTTTGTAAAAACGATCCAACCTTATAAACAGAAGCTGGATAAGGAAATGAACCAAAAAATCTCACATACCAATGTGGATCTTACAAAACAGGGGGATAACAGCAATCTGGGTAATCTTTTGGCAGACTATACCTTCGACGGAGCGGATGAATGGGCGAAAAAAAACCTGCAGAAAAATATAGATGCCGCACTGATCAATATCGGCGGAATCCGTACGACAATCGGCAAAGGCGATATTTTACTGAAAAGTATTTTCGAGGTCATGCCTTTCGAAAATGAAGTGATTATCGTAAAAATGAAAGGCGCCGATCTCCAGGGGCTTTTTGATTATTATGCAGAACACCAGGTGAACAATCCGGTTTCTCATTTGTACATTGAAACCAACCACGGACAGCTTACCAAAACCTTGATCAACGGAAAAGCAGCGAATCCTGACCAGGACTATTACATCGCCACATCAGATTATCTGGCTTTAGGCGGTGACCATATGAAATTCTTTTCAAAAGGGCAGATGATCCCGACGGGAATCAAATTACGAGATCTCTTTATTGATTACTTCAAAAAAAATCCTGAAGTGACAGCCCATACAGATGTTCGTTTAAATTTTATCGGTAAGAAATAATGGATAGAAAAAGTTTTTTAAAAGCAATAGGTGGCGGAACCCTGGCAATGGCTTTGGCTCCCAATATGATGATGGCGGAAGAATTGAAGATCCTGGATCTGAAATCCGCAAATAAACTGACTATTCTTCATACCAACGACCAGCACAGCAGAATAGAACCTTTTGATGCCAGCTATACAAAAAATCCCAATCAGGGAGGTTTTGCCAGAAGGGCCAGCCTGATCCGGCAGATCAGAAGCCAGGAACCGAATCTTCTGCTTCTCGATTCGGGGGATATTTTTCAGGGGACTCCTTATTTCAACTTTTTCGGAGGAGAACTGGAGTTTAAGCTGATGTCCATGATGAAGTACGATGCTTCCACCATGGGAAATCATGATTTTGATAACGGACTGGATGGCTTTTTAAAAGTGCTGCCCAATGCCCAATTTCCTTTTATCTGTTCCAATTATGATTTTAAAAATACCGTGTTGGACGGAAAAACCTCACCCTACAAAATTTTTAATAAAAACGGAATCAAGGTAGGAATTTTTGCAGTAGGCATCCAGCTGGACGGGCTTGTAGGAAAAAAGCAGTATGGGGAAACCGTTTATACAGACCCGGTAGAGGTGGCGCAGCATTATTCCGGTTTCCTTAAAAACGAACAGAAATGCGATCTTGTGATCTGCCTTTCACATATCGGCTATGATTATCAGGACGAGCCTAACAAAGTAAGCGACAGGATTCTGGCTGCCAAGACAGAAAATATAGATCTTATTCTGGGAGGCCATACCCATACTTTTTTGCCGGAGCCCCAGACATTCACCAACAGAGCGGGCAAGAACGTACTGGTGAATCAGGTAGGATGGGCCGGACTTTTGCTGGGCAGGATAGATTTCTTTTTCGATTCAGATAAAACCATAAAACATATTTCCTGGAACAACCAGGTGATCGACAGCAGCATAATAGCATAAGCATGAAAAAACTCTCTTTAATTTCTCTTGGTATTTTAGCATCCCTGCACGTTGCAAATGCACAGACTATTTCTTCAAAAAAATGGGCCGACTTATTCTCTTACAATAATGTTCTGGCCATGAAAGAAGACAATGGAAAAATAGTCGCCGCAGCGGAAAGCGGGATTTTTTATTATACCATTTCCACAGGTGAAATTACAAAGCTGTCCAAAGCGAACGGCCTGCATGAAGTTAAAATTTCAGCTTTTGACTATAACCCACAAACCAAAATAGGACTCGCCGGGTATCAAAACGGTTCTATGGACGTCATTACTCCGGAGGGCGTTACCTATGTTGTGGACATTCCTATTGCAACCGGCTATAATGGGAGCAAGAAAATCAACCATATTTCCATCACAGGAGATCTGGCCGTAATTTCTGTGGGATATGGGGTTTCGATTTTCGATTTGAGGAAAAAAGAGTTTAAAGATTCAGCATTTTTCTTATCCGGCGGTGTATATGAAGCGAGCAACGAAGCCACAATTTTCGGAACGAAGGTCTATTCCGTTACCAATACCGGCCTGAAAAGCCATGAGATGAATACCACCTTCCCTGTTTATACCACATGGACGACAGAGATGGCAGGCTCATTCAGACATATCGATTCGGAAAGCGTTTTAAGTTTTTCCTCAGCCAATACTGCTTATGTATCAAACGGCGGAACCCCGACACCGATTGCGCAGTCCTTTACCGATGTGCATGATGTGGTCGTAACTGCCGGCAGCATCATTGTTACCGATCTCAGCAGGGTGTATACTTTCAATACCAACGGAACATTTAATAATAATGTTACTTTCGGAGAAGAATGCAACACGGCCACTAAAATAGGAAGCAGCGTATTCGGAGGAAGCATCATGTCGGGAATAAAAAACGAAGGCGGAAATTCTTTCAGACCGGATGGCCCGTATCTTAATTTTGCCTATAAACTCAGCGTTTACGGTGAAAACCAGATTCTGGTTTCTACAGGAGCAAGGGAAAACAGGTTTAATACAGCCGTTTCCAATCCGAAAAACCCCGGATTCTATTATTTTAACGGAATGGAGTGGATCCACCCCACTTATTTTAAACCCAATGCCAATATATTCAACGTACTGGACGTAGTGGCTGATCCGGTAAATCCAAACGATGTATTCTTCACAAACTATATGCTTGACGGGACCCGGGGCGTATATAAAATGAAATATGATCCCGGCAGTAAAGATTTTGTATTTAATAAAAGATATAATCTTGGAACGGATGATGGTTCCGCGAGACGTCCTGTCGGACTTACCTTTGACGATGTAAATAACCTGTTTGTAACCATCGCCTTTTCTAACGACGGACCGTCGGCCGGGCCTTTTACTGCAGTAGGTGCTTATGACAGAGCAACTGATGATTTCCTGGTCAGAAATACCACTCAAAGTTTCGGGGTAGCACAAAAACCTCTTTATTATGACGGTTTACTGTGGATTCCGACCCCAAGGGTTAATAACTTCATTGCTTACGATGCGAAAAAAACCGTCAATACTTCTGATGATAAAGACTATATCTTAACCCAGGCAAACGGTTTTGCACCAACTTCGGGAGGAACCCTTTCCGTAGCCATTGACAAATCCGGTGATGCATGGATCGGCGGTGATATCGGTTTAAGAGTCCTGCCCAATGCGGTGAATGCAGTAAAAACGCCTTCAACAGCCAAAGTAGAACCAATTGTTATCGAGCAGAACGGATTGGGGGAAGAACTTTTCAGGGACGGGCAGATCCTGCAGATCGAAGTGGATGCCGGAGACCACAAATGGGTTTCGGTAGACGGCGGAGGAGTCTATTATTTATCTTCAGACGGCCAGCAGACCATCAAGCATTTCACCAAAGAAAATTCACCGCTTCCTACCAATACCATTACCGACATAAAAGTCGACAGGAAAACCGGGAAGGTTTATTTTGCTTCCTATGACGGAATTGTAACGTATCAGGGGGATGTCTCAGACGTGACATCAGATTTCGGAAATGTTCTGGTCTATCCTAATCCGGTAGTCTATTCCAACTTTAAAGGGAAAGTGACGATTAAAGGACTTGCGGAAGTTACCAATATCAGAATCGCCGATACCACCGGGAATGTAATACACTCGGCTGTAGCCAGAGGCGGGTATTATGAATGGGATCTCAACAATCAACGAGGGCAGCGTGTAGCCTCGGGCGTTTATTTTGTGCTGATGACCAATGAAGACGGCACCGATAAAGCGACGGCAAAAATCGCTGTGGTAAATTAATGAATTCACAGAACGGATTTTTATTATCGTATATAAAATATGGTGAAAACGATGCCGTATTGCATTGTTTTACTGAAGAAGACGGGTTTCAGTCTTATTTTTTGAAAGGTATTTACACCAAAAAGAATAAGAAAAAAGCCCTTCTTCTGCCGTTAAGCAAACTCAATTTTTCTTTAAATCCCCTGAGAGGAAACGGCATCCAGACCATTTCGAAATTTGAAATGGTGAAGAGCAACGATATTTATATGGATATCCGATGCAATACCGTCGTATTTTTCATTTCGGATTTTCTGAACCAGAACCTGAGGCATGAAAATAAAAACCACACCATTTTTTTCTGCCTGGAAGAGTTTATCGATGAGCTTCAGAGCCGGAATTACCAGTCGCACCTTGTTTTTCTGATTAAAATCCTGAAAATACAGGGAGTGGCGCCACTGATTAATGACAGCAAATACCTTGATCCTGAAACCGGGACATTTACTTCCGAAATCATGAACCATCTGTTTACCGAAGAAATTTCTGCAGTTTGGAAAAGCATTCTTACCACGGAAAGCCCCTATCGTGTAAAGATTCCTTCGCGGTTCCGGAAAGACTTTTTAGACAGTCTTTTAGTCTATTATCACTACCATATTACGGAATTTAAAATTCCGGCATCACTGGAAGTCATCCAGCAAATCTTTGAGTAAAGCAAATTTAATGTTACTTCTTTTCCGGCCTGGATTCTTCAGGCATTTCGGTCTCGGATTCGGCAATCTGCTTTTTGGAAAACCGGGGCATCAGGATTTTGGCAATCAGTCCGGTCCAGCCGGTTTGGTGTGAAGCTCCTACGCCACGGCCATTGTCTCCATGAAAATATTCGTAAAACAGAATGTAATCCTTAAAATCAGGATCCGTCTGAAATCTTGGATATTGCCCGTTGAAAGGGCGTTTCCCATGTTCATCCGTTAAAAACAATTTCGATAATCTGGCACTCAAAGCGTCTGCGATCTCATCTAAATTGGAGTATTTACCGCTTCCGGTAGGAAACTCCACCAGGAAATCCGGGCTGTAATAAAAGAAAAAACGCTGCAGACTTTCAATGATCAAAAAATTGATCGGGAACCAGATCGGTCCGCGCCAGTTGCTGTTGCCTCCGAACAGTCCGCTGTCGCTTTCCGCAGGGGTATATTTTACGGTATAATCGATTTCGTTAAGACGTAAAGTGTAGGGATTTTCTTCATATTCCTTAGACAATGCACGAACACCGAAATCACTTAAAAACTGTTCCGGGTCCAGCATCCTGCTCAATAGTCTTTTTAACCGATGCCCGCGCAGCAGGGAAAGCAAATGCTTGGAATCGTCACCTTTCACGTCCCAATGCGATACCAGTGCAGCCAATTCCGGCTTATTTTCCAACACCCAGTTCATTCTTTCCTTAAAATTAGGCAGCTTTTCGATCATTTCATCATCAATAACCTCAACGGCAAACATGGGGATCAGCCCGACAATAGTGCGTAGTTTGAGGTACATATGGCTGCCGTCGTTTGAAGCGATCGCATCATAGAAGAATTCGTCCTGCTCATCCCAAAGGCTGAAACATTCTTCCCCCATATTGTCAAGGGAATTTGCAATCGCCAGGAAATGTTCAAAGAATTTCATGGCCATTTCTTCATAGATGTTGTTATAAAGGGCCAGTTCAAGGGCTATCCGCATCATGTTCAGGGCAAACATGGCCATCCAGCTTGTTCCGTCGGACTGTTCCAGGTGTTCGCCGTTTGGAAGCGGTGCATTCCGGTCAAAAGCGCCGATATTATCAAGTCCTAAAAATCCGCCCTCGAAGATATTGTTCCCGTTGTTATCTTTTTTATTGACCCACCAGGTAAAATTCATCAGCAGCTTCTGGAAAGCACTCTCCAGAAACGCAAGATCGGGCTTTTCCTGCAGGTATTCGTCGATTTTAAAAACCCGGAATACCGCCCAGGCATGAACCGGCGGGTTAACATCGCTGAAATCCCATTCATAAGCAGGAAGCTGCCCGTTCGGGTGCATATACCATTCGAAAAGGAACAGTTTGAGCTGCTGTTTGGCAAAATCAGGATCAATCAGCGAAAAACTGATGGTATGGAAAGCCAGGTCCCAGGTGGCATACCAGGGATATTCCCATTTATCAGGCATGGAGATGATGTGCTCGTTGTTGAGGTGCTTCCATCCGGAATTCCGGATTTCTTTGCGGGATTTCGGAGGCGGGATTTCGGCAGGATCACCTTTCAGCCACTTTTCGACGTTGTAGTGGTAGAACATTTTGTTCCACAGCATGCCGGCAAAGGCCTGGCGCTGGACCAGTTTTTCATCATCGGTCTTTATGCCACACTGAATATCGCTATAGAATTCGTCTGCTTCCTGCTGCCTTGAAATGAAAGCGGCATCAAAATCTGCAAAAGGTTCTTTTAAGTCTTTATCGGACAGCCTGAATTCAAAAGTTTTTGTTTCTTTGGCGTTAAAGGTTTCATCAATAAAAAATGCCGCTTTGGTTCCGAAATCTTTAGGATTTACGGCCTGTGAGTTACCATTGATCACAAAATCATTAATGCCGTCTTTGGTATATTTTGAAACATTGGAAGATTGGTAAAGCCTTTCGTTATTGGTTTCATTGTCGCAAAACAATACTTTTTCAGACTGCCTGGCGTACAGGTTCTTAACTTCAAGGTCCTTGTGATTTATTTCTATAATCCCGGCATCTTCGGAATTCATCTTCGGTTGGTAATCATCATACCCCCAGTTCCAGGTATTCCTGAACCATAGCGTAGGCAATATCACCAGCGGTGCTTCGTTTTCAGATTTATTAACAATGGTAAGCTTAACCAGAATATCATTCTGGCTTTCTTTTGCATATTCTATAAAAATATCGAAGTATTCGTTCCGGTCAAAAATTCCGGTATCGATGAGCTCATACTCCGGTTCCTGCCGGGTCCGCCGGGCGTTTGTACTGATGAGATCATCATACGGAAAAGCACCCTGAGGATATTTATACAGCATTTTCATGTAAGAATGTGTGGGCGTCCCGTCCAGATAATAAAAGTATTCCTTCACATCCTCCCCATGGTTTCCCTGTTTATTGGAAAGGCCGAAGAAACGTTCTTTCACCCTCTGATCCTTTTTATTCCAGAATCCGACGGAGAACACCAGCTTCTGAAGGTCGTCGCAGATGCCACAGATTCCTTCTTCTCCCCAACGGTAGGTTTTGGCCTCCGCAATATCGTGGTT
The DNA here is from genome assembly GCA_022701545.1 of Weeksellaceae bacterium. Classification (GTDB taxonomy): domain Bacteria; phylum Bacteroidota; class Bacteroidia; order Flavobacteriales; family Weeksellaceae; genus Chryseobacterium. The sequence goes on from JAKOOG010000256.1 coordinate 13,364, forward strand.
GGTATAAGTCCAGGCTTTGCCGTCCGGGCTGTAGTCCTCCCGTACAGTGCCCCATTCGCGGTTGCTGACGTAGGGTCCCCATTTCTTCCAGGTGACGTCGGATAATCTTTCTTTTTCTTTCATGCTTCAGATGATGGATGATGATTGATAAATAATAACTGAACTACATTATAGAGCCGGCTGTCTGTATTACGGATAAAATGCGCCCCGGATTGAGCGGCCTGTCTGAGCTCTTTTTGTAAACCCGGAAAAAGCCCAGGCACAAAAAAGCGAGTAGTGAAAGCCGGAAATGTGCGCCCTGAGCTTATCCGCCTGTTGAAAAACTTTCGAAAGTTGTCATTCCGCCATCGATGAAAATGCTGGCACCGGTAATATAATCCGAAAGGTCGCTGGCCAGAAATACGGCTAAGTTGCCGATGTCCTGCGGCTGGCCGATCCTGTTATAAGGAACCAGGGTCATCAAAGCATTTAAAGCTTCCGGGGTGCTCCATGCACTTTTATTGATCGGAGTCTGGATGGCTCCCGGACAAATGGAATTAACGCGGATCCTATCGGCCCCGTGTTCCTGGGCCAGGGTCTGCATCAGCATCCGGATCGCGCCTTTGCTAGCTGCATAATTGGCATGTCCCGCCCATGGAATGACCTCATGTACCGAACTCATATGAATAATTTTCCCGCAGGCCACAGAACGGGAAGTATCGATCCCGCGGCGGAGGAATTCTTTGATGGCTTCTCTCGCGCATAAAAACTGCCCGGTCAGGTTGATTCCAATAACGGTATTCCATTGATCGAGGGTCATTTCCGTGAATTTTGCATCCTTCTGAACGCCTGCATTGTTTACGAGAATATCCACGGTTCCGAATTGTGAAACCACTTCGCTGAACATTTTTATGACTTCGTCCTCCTTGGAAACATCACACTGCCAGGTGATTCCGTTTCCTCCGGCATCGGTAATTTCCTGTAAGACCGCTTTGGCTTCATCCAATGAATGTTCCGAAGAGTGGTTGATAACAACTGTAGCGCCTGCTGAAGCCATGGACTTCGCAATTCCTGAACCGATTCCGCTGGAGGCTCCTGTAATGACGGCCACCTGATTATGAAGAGAGATTTCCATATTTTATTATTTGATATTACTCAAATTTAGCAGAAAGTTTCACGCCAAACATGAAAAACAGGGATTAAAATTTCTTAAAGTTTTGTATTTGGCAATTTTCTTTCTGAACCGTTCAGGGGCAATCGTGAATTCCTTCGGGTGAATTTGCCGTGCCTGTAAATTTTAATGGATGCTTCTGATGCTTTTTGGAACGTGCGGGGACGCCCGGAATAAGGAAAGGGATCAAGGTGCAGGAAATTTAACGGCGTCGAATTTCTATGCTGCTTATTCATATTGCTAAAGGTTACGCTGCTTCACTGAATGAACGGTTTTTCAATTTGATCACCGATAAAATCTTTGCAACTTACTTTTCCGCGTGAAATATTTTTAGAAATTTTTTGCGACTTTGCACTTTCCCAACAACATCTGCTGTATTGGATTCACCATTGACCATCCTTGCGAGGCAAAATTTACCACTCACCTCTTTGTTTAAATATATTTATACATCAGATACTGCAGTCCGCTTCTGCCGATCCTTGTCCTGCCTTCGTATAAATAACCAACCTTTATATAAAGCTCATAGGCAAACATATTATTCTGGTTAACGGCAAGAACGATTTCATTACAATTTTCAAAATTTTTCCGGACAAAATCATCTACTTTAATCATCGCAGCTTTTCCGATTCCGTTACCCTGCATTTCAGGATTAACGGATAACGACCTCAGCAGAACCGAATTCCGGTTCTCAGTAAGCTCCATTTTATCATCACCAAAATCCAGTGTGAAAAATCCGCCGGGAATTCCATTTATGAAAATTGTGACCGGAAATTCGAGTCCGGTATTGCGGTCGGCTATTCTTTTGAGCGCATTTGCCGCTGAGGATGTATATTGCAACTGATTTTTATCCAGTGTATAATTAACGCCGGAAAAATCTTCTTCTGTAAAAAATTGCAGCCGGATCATCTGTTAATGATGATAAATGTCTTCGTACATTACTCCCGCCCGTATTGCAACCGGCAGCCTGTTTTCTTCGGGTACAACCGGACAGTTGTAATCGTAGGCGTTGTAGGCACAGTACGGCTGATAGGATTTGTTGAAATCCAGAATGATGGTATTGCCTTTCGGAATGGCCAGATCCATGTATTTCCCGCCGCCGTAGGTTTCCTTTCCGTTCGTTGTATCGCGGAACGGCAGGAACAGGTAGTCCCTGTATTTCTTCTGTTTGATCAGATCGAGACTTTGGTATAACGTCAGGGTATATGGTTTGCCATCCAGTATAAAACCCGCTTTTCCGTATTCTTGATAAGCTTTTGTTTTTCCGGAAGAAGTCGGCAGATCAAAAGGTTCGGCATTTTCCGTTTTTGTAAATTGTGCAACAACCCTGTATTTCCTATCAATCGGAAAGAAAGGATGTTCTTTAAAATTCGTAAAATTATCGCCTCTCAACGGCGTTTCTTTGGGATTCCGGTATTCGGCATTCAGCTCCTGCTGAAACTTTTTTATTCCGGATTCTTCTTTAGAAAGCTTCTGCGAGAAAAACAAGACAGGCAAAAGCATGAACAGCAACAGGTATTTTTTCATTGAATGTGCAATAGGTTAGATAAATTATCCGGTTATCATTTAAATATAAGATTCTGAAATTTTTACCCGGTAGATGTCGGAAGAGTTTCTTTTGATGGATTCCACAAAAAAACCGCCTTCTTCAGGAATCACTTCTTTCAGGTCGAAACTTTTGCAGCCTTTCGGAAGGCCCGAGAAAACAAGCGTAAACCAGAAATCACGCATAAAAGGAACCGGCGTCCAGTTCGGGTAAATGGTAATGTTTTCGGCATGGATAAGCCCGCTGCGGTGCTCCGACTGGTTATCGAAAAGATACGTCGACTGCCAGATCCTGATGAGGTTTCCTAGAAACGGTGCAGCAGGAAAACAGCAATGCACAATAACCTGCTGTTCCTCTTCTACTTTTGCCTGAAGGGATTCCAGTAATTCTCTAACGATAATGGGTTTTACAACGGTTTCGGACATTAATAAAAGAGTAATAGGTAATGGTGAATGGTCAATTATTCTGCAAATATCAATTTTCTAATTCACAATTGACCATTCACCATTCACATTTTAATATTCCAGTTCTAATTTTTCTTTCGAGTAATTCCTTACTTTTTGAGTAAGCTCGGGATTTCCTGCCAATTTCTGGCCATATGACGGCACCATTTCCAGCAGTTTTTCTTTCCATTCGCCGTGAAGCTTTTCAGGGAAACATTTTTCAAGGACGTTCAGCATGGCATACACCGCGGTTGAAGCTCCCGGAGAAGCGCCCAGCAGGGAAGCAATCGTTCCTTTTTTGTTGACCACCACTTCGGTTCCGAATTCCAGCTTGCCGCCATCTTTTTCATCTTTTTTGATCACCTGCACCCGCTGTCCGGCTACTTTCAGTTCCCAGTCCTCTTCTTTGGCATCTTTGATAAATTCCCTCAAATGCTGGATGCGCTGGGCTTTGTTCATGGCGACCTGCTGAATAAGATATTTCGTTAAAGGAATGTTGTGCCACCATGCCCCGAAAAGTGACCGTAAATTTCTGGTATTCACACTTTCCGGTAAATCGAGGTAACTTCCTTCTTTTAAAAATTTGGTAGAAAAGCCGGCAAAAGGCCCGAACAGCAATGCCTTTTCACCATCGATAATTCTAAGGTCAAGATGGGGAACCGACATCGGCGGTGCTCCTACGGTAGCCTGGGTATACACTTTGGCCTGGTGTTTTTCGACCAGCTCCTGGTTGTGAGTAACCAGCCACTGCCCGGAAACGGGAAAGCCTCCATATCCTTCGCTTTCTTTGATGTCCGAACTGTCCAGCAGCGGCAACGCATAACCTCCTGCCCCGATGAACACAAAGTCTGCTTCTACTTCCTGCTTATGGTTGTTGATCCGGTCTTTCACTTTCATTTCCCAGGTTCCGTCTTCTTTCGGATCGATGTCTTTTACTTCATGGTATAAAAACACTTCTACATTGGAATCTTCCACCAGATGCCTTCCCATTTTTCGGGTCAGGGTCCCGAAATTCACATCGGTGCCCAGATCCATTTTGGTAGCCGCCATCACCTCCGACTGATTCCTTTTATGCATCACCAGAGGAATCCATTCCCTCAGTTTATCGTGGTCAGTCGTAAATTCCATCCCCTGGAAAAGAACGGATTCAGACATTTTATCGTGTCTTTTTTTCAGGTATTCAGCATCTTTCTCCCCGAAAACCAGGCTCATGTGCGCGCAGGAATTGATGAAATCTTTAGGGCTCCTCACGTATCCTTTTGAAACGAGATAGGACCAGAACTGTTTGGAGATTTCAAACTGTTCGGCTATGCTTTCCGCTTTGGATATGTCGATGGAGCCGTCGGGCTGTTCAGGGGTATAATTCAGTTCACAAAATGCAGAGTGCCCGGTTCCTGCATTGTTCCAGGCGGCGGTGCTTTCCTTGGCAAACCGGCCTAGTCTTTCAAAAATGGCAATTTCAAGATCCGGATCAAATTCATGAAGCAAGGTAGCCAGGGTTGCACTCATGATGCCTCCTCCTATTAAAACCACATCGTATTTGGGCTTGGGTGTTCTGCTGATAAGCTGTGACATAAACTGTATTTTCTATCAAATTTCGGGAAAAGTTTTAATACACCCTATGATTTTGCGAAATTTTAACAGCCCATTTTGAAGCAAAATGTAAGTTTTTATTATGCTATAAATTCCGATGGAAATTATCAATAATTAATTATTGAAACGATTAATCATTAGTGAATATTCAGATCAGGAATTAAATATTGTGAAATGATCAGGATGATTATTTGTTTGTCAGAATGAACTTCTATCAGTTGATAACGCTAACCTGTTGCCTTTCACCGGGCTGCACGCAATATCGGTTTACGATGCTCCTCTGGGGGCTTCTGATGGTGTGGTGTGCTTTGCACATCAGAGTGTACCCGATGCGATTATGCCATCCTTTCGGGGCTTAGATCGTTATATCCTTCTAATTAATAAAACTATTTGAATTCAGGAAATCTCAATTTTAATCCAGTTTAGCCGTCAGTTTTCTGAATTGTTTTTCTGCATTTTTGCCTTCATAGAGAATGCTGTAAATGGTATCAACGATCGGCAGTTTCAATCCTTTATCTTTCGAGGTTTTATAAATGGAATCGGCGGCATAGTAACCTTCCGCTACCATGTTCATCGACTGGATGGCAGATTTCACGGTATACCCTTTTCCGATGAGGTTTCCAAGATTCCTGTTTCTTGAGAAAAGGGAGTATGCGGTTACCAGCAAATCCCCAAGATAAGCACTTTCATTCACATCCCTCGGTGCTTCGTAGATGGCTTCCAGGAAAGTTTCCATTTCACGGATGGCATTGGAAACGAAAACCGCCGTAAAGTTGTCCCCGTATCCCAGGCCGCTGGCAATTCCGGCCCCGATCGCAAAAATATTTTTCAGGATGGCACTGTACTCATTCCCTAAAAGATCCTTGCTGGAATGCATCTTGATAAAATCCGAATTGAAGATATTCACCAGTTTCGTGGAAACCTCCTCTTCCACCGTAGCTACCGTAAGATAGGAAAGCCTTTCCATGGCAACCTCTTCGGCGTGGCAGGGTCCTGCAATCACTGCCTGGTTCCGGAAACCGATTTTGAATTCATCCCTCAGGTAATGCGCTACAACGTCATTCACTTTAGGAATAATCCCTTTAATGGCAGAAACAAAGATTTTATTTGTACACTCACACGTCATTTTCTCCATGGTATCCGAAAGATAAATGGAAGGAGTCGCGAGCACAACCACCTCACAGGCGGAAACCAACTCGTTGATATCCGTCGTCAGTTTCAGGTTCTTCAGATTAAAATTTACTGCCGTAAGATAGGTCGGGTTGTGGCCTCTCTGCTCAATGGCGCCTTTTACATACTCGTTTCTTACGCACCAGTGGACTACTTTACAGTTTTCCACCAGCATTTTCACAATCGCCGTAGCGAAACTTCCGCTCCCTACAACTCCTACCGGCACGTCGTTTTTGCTTCTTTTCGGATTCGATTCTGTATTGGGTTTCTTTTTAGCCATAATAGAAATGTGAACTGCAAATATATTAAAACAAAGATGGAAGAAAAATGTTTAGGGACATGATAAAACCCATTTTATGTTAAATTAACACTTCTGCACAATTAAATCGCTAAACCGCCGTTAATTACGGATATGCTTAAAGTTGTGTTAAAAATAAGTCCTAAAATTTATTTTTAATTAAATTTGCAGGCTTAAAACCGTTTTGTAATTGATCAAGAGAAGAAAAATGAAGAGATTTCTAAGCCGTAAAAAGAACGTACATGTGCTTCTGGGAGTACTTTTGCTAGTAGTTTTTGCTCAAGGGATCTTCATTGCCAAGCTGTATTCCGAAAAGGATAACAGAAACTATGAAGTAAACCTTGTAAAAATAAACACTGAAAAAGACAGTGTGGATTATTTAAAAATGAAGACTGATCTTACTTTGATGGATCAGACCGTAGCAGAGCTGAATTCTTTCCTGAAATCCAAGGATGTTCCGAACGAAAAGATAACGATTCTCAGCAAAGACAGTATTTCAAATTCCGTTTACCTGGCCAAGCAGGCCAACCGGTACAGCCAGTACCTGATGAACCTTCAGAACAAGCTGCTGCAGGTTCCGCTGGGAATGCCGACTGAAGGCTATATTTCATCCAACTTCGGAATCCGTAAAAATCCAATCCCCTTTAAAACCGTTTTTGCCGCTGTAAAAACAAGTAATGCAAAACCGGCAGCTGCGGCCGTAGCCGCTCCGGAAGTCAAGGCTGAACCTGTGGAAAAAATCATCGAGGTGACGGACAGTTACGGGAATAAAAGGGAAGTAAAGGTGATGGTTACTCCGAAAGCGGCTTCTTCTAATCCTGCTGCAACGGGCAATGCTTCCTCAAAAGCAGTAGCAGCCAATACCGATAAGCCGGCCGAGAAAAACAATCCTCCTGCCGAAGCCGATCAGATGCAGTTTCACAAAGGATTGGACATTGCCGTGGCCTTCGGTTCCGATGTTGTGGCTACCGCTGCGGGAACCGTGATTTTCTCCGGCCAGAAAGGCGGTTACGGAAATTGTGTGATTGTCTCCCACGGAAACGGACTGGCCACGCTTTACGGGCATTTATCCCAATTGGTAGCAAAGGTTAATGATAAGATAAAAGTAGGGCAGGTGATTGCCAAATCCGGAAATTCAGGACGTTCTACCGGACCTCATCTTCATTATGAAGTACACAAGAACAATACGCCGGTCAATCCGAGATTGTTTATGAATCTGTAAGAGGTTATGGCAATTGGCTTATATAAAATAATAAAAATAAATAGGATGCTTTTAGGGCATCCTATTTTATTATGGAAGACTGCTTTAATTTTTTAAGCTAAATTAACGTGAATCCGACCGTATTTAATTATTCTCATTCAACTACAGAAATGAAAAATTGGAATTCAGGTTGGTGTGTCAGGATTTTAAACAGATCTCCTATTGATCCCGTAACAAACGATTTCATTTAGCATATTAATACCTTCACAGTAATGTGGATAAAAAACTTCCAGCATCCGGCTTCCCTCTTCCAGCCTGTTAATCCGGGTTCTGTTTCAGGTTCACGTTAAATTAATACGCTGCTGTGAAACGCTCCCGGATATGGTTGTTCTGCTCCAGTTCATCCACAAGAACTACTGCTACATCTTCTACGGAAAGAACGCTTCTGCCGTTTTCATCAAATACCGGATTTTCAAGAGCCGTTCTGTATTTTCCGGTTCTTATCCCGGCGGTTCCCTGATGCATTTCGATGGCCGGGCTGAAGAAGGTCCAGTCCAGAGTCGTATTTTCTTTGATTTTATTTAAATAATCCCTTGCTGCAGTTGCTCCCGGCTTGATATCGGCAGGAAATTCCGGGCCGTCTACCAGCTGATTCCCATCGATATATAAGCTTCCTGCTCCGCCTACGGTGATAAATCTTTTAACACCGGATTTTTCCACTGCTTTTTCAATATTTACCGATCCATTAAGGAAATCATCGTACAAATTCGGGTTGGTCCATCCTGCATTGAAGGCATTAATCACCGCGTCATTTCCTTTCAGGGCTTCCGCCAGCTCATCCACATTGTTTACATCCACGCTTTTGGCAGTTACTTTTCCGTTCTGCTCAACTTTTGAGGCATCCCTTACGATCGCTTCCACTTCATACCCTCTGCTGGTTAATTCATTCACTAATGGTTTTCCCACAAATCCTGTGGCTCCGATAACGGCTACTTTTTTCATAGTAATTTTATTTAAATTAATTGTAATAATTATTGTTACATTTATGGTTAAAAAATTTTATCTGAACTGATCACAGAATTCTTTCAGGGATTTTTTGCCCAGGAAATTCAGTACCAGCTGATCGGTTTCAGAAAATAAGGTTTTTAAATGATCGTTGATCTCTTTTCCTACCGGACATGCCGGATTCGGATTGTTGTTCTTTTTGCCCAGCACCTCCGTATTCTTCACCGCCAGGTAAATTGCGGAAATACGGATTTCTTCCGCATTCCCGGCCAACCGGCTCCCTCCTTCTTTCCCCTGCCGGCTGACGATTAATCCCGCTTCTCTCAGGACGCTCAATTCTTTACGGACGATCACCGGATTGATGCTGATGCTTCCCGCCATCCATTCGGAGGTGAGCCATTCCTGCGGACTTTCGGCCAGTAGGGTCATGATGTGTATTGCCGTGGCAAATCTTGTGTTGTTCATAATTATCCGACAAAAGTAAACAAATTTTTTAATGTAACAAATTTTATTACAATTAAATTATTCAGTCTCGATTCTTACCACTTTTTTCCCGGCATCACCCAGATACTGATTAATCAATGGTTCGTATATTTTATATCCGTCATCCACATTGGTAAAAATTACCAACCCCTGTTTTGTTTCCGGCAGCACCACCGCCAGCGTATTTACCCCTTTATCCACACCTCCGTGCGAAAGAGCTATTTCTCCGTTTCCCAAATCATATATTTCAAAACCCAACCCGAAATACTTATCTTTTTTGGTTTTGACCTGTCGGGTTTTCATTTCTTTAAATACTTCTTTAGACAACAAATCGTTGTTTATTACTGAGATCAGGAATTTGCTGTAATCTTCTACGGAAGTCATTAGATCATCCGCAGCACTCGGCTGGTTATTTTTTACGATACTGTAAGGTTTGCCGTCATTGCCGTAACCGGTAACGATCCTTCCCGCATCTTTTTTTTCATTCCAGATGTAGCTTGTATCGTGCATGCCTACAGGCTGAAAAATCAGTTCTTTTGCCAATTCTTCCAGGCTTTTATGAAATTTATTTTCGATGGCTTTCCGCAGATATTCGTAGCCTTCGCCGGAATATTGGTATTTCGATCCGGGATCAAATTCGAAGCTTAACCGGTGATCCGGTTTCTGCCATCTCCAGTTCGGGAACCCTGTCTGATGGCTCAAAATAATTCTGGCCGTTAATTTCTTATGTCTCGGATCTTTAAGAATATCGGGATCAATCCAGTATTTGTCCAGCGGTTCGTCAAGGTTCCATTTTCCCAGGGTTACCAGGCGTAAAACCGTGAGTGCAGTTACCGGCTTGGTCAGAGATGCCACATTAAAAAGACTGTTGTACGGTGCAGCGGCTTTCCCGTCAAGGGTCCCGTAAACTTTTATTTGGGTTAATTTTCCGTTTTCGATAACCCCTAATCCTAATGCAGGAATATGATTGTCTTTCAGTAACTGCTCAACAGGATCTGCCGCTACGGTATGGTTGGGCTCTCCGTGATCGTAACTCAGTACATCACTTATGATCCAGTTTCCCTCTTTCTTTATCCAGACCGTTGTGAACTTTGCCCTGCCGCCCAAAACATCTTTCTTATGAGGTTCGCGGATGTAAAACTGGTGTTCGCCTGACTGTATGGCACCATACAATTTTCCGTCGCTGTACAGAGGAAAAACGTCAAGGCTTCCCGGAACAACTTTGCGGATCGGCTTTTTAAGAGGATCGGAACAGATGTTTTCCCTGGTTCTTTCCAGAAACAATTTCTTATCCTGGAATCCGCCTTTATCATGATAAAATTTCAGATCGCTATCTACAAACTTTTCAAGGTATGCCATATCGCAGTTGTTGAAACCTCTTTCGAAAAACGTACTGTCCTGCTTTTTCAATTCTAAAAATAAATCTGAATTTTTATCGATCTGAGCATTGATACACCCAGAGAAAAATAAGAAGATCATCATGGATGGGAAGAGTCTGTCTGCCATTGTTTAAATTTTTTGACAAAGATTCGGAATTATTGAATCGTTATCAAAAACATAGCCCGACAAAAACCCGCCAATTGCATGACACGTTTATAAAATACTGAAATTCAACTTATAGTAAAGTTCTCCCTTCCGATCTATATGATAAGCATTTCTTAATATGATGTAGATATTTATCAGTACCAACAGAATCATAACGGCTAAAACAACGGAATGTCCCGGTTTGAAAAGGGCAGTTATCATGAAAACAACAGGAGAGATAATGGCTAAAAATACCTGAAGGGAAATGATCTGTTTAACGATCGGAGATTTCTCTTTGGTAAACAGCATGATCAGTAAAGGCGGAAGCACATTGGCAACCGGAAACCACGCAAGAGGAATTGAAGAAAGATTGATAAGCTTAACCAAAGTGAAATTAACGGGTTTTTCTTTTTCCGCTATTTCAGGAATTTCTTCAACTTCCGTCTCTTGTTGGAATTGAATTTCAGGAATCCGCAAATCTCTTTCAGGGACATCAAGACTCAGCGCGAGCACCTTTAAGGTATATCCCTTAGGCTGCACGCCGGCTTCGATCCGCTGGATAGTCCTTACGGAAAGCCCTGACTTTTCAGCCAGCTCTTCCTGAGTGAGATTCTTCAGTTCCCTTATTTTTTTTAATTCCGGCATAAAATATAAAACTGATGCAAATTTACAGTTTCAGGATTATAAAATCAATTTATCCAGATCCAGCAGCAGATAATTGATGTTCTGGTTAATGGTTCTTGTGGCAGACTGCATCTGATTGAGCATGGCTGCGCGGTTGTGAAGATCCTGCGACCGGTAAAAGCCCCCGTCGCTGAAAATAACCGACTGATCGGCCTTTTCCCCGTCATCATCAAACTGGTAATGCAGCCACCGCTCCTTCATGCTGGAAATGATGGACTGCTTTTCCCTGTTTGAAAATCTTTTCTCGGTATACATATACCAGATAAACGGCGGAAAATTCGGGGATTCGAGTTTTTCTCTCCAGATGTCTCTCAGCAGGTTTCTCTGATGGATAAATTCCACCTTCCGGCCTTTCGGATTGAGGGTGGCCAACCCGAAACCGGCTCCCAGACCTCCTCCCCCGATATCAATCGCGCTGCTCCAGGCTTCGTTTTTCACAATTCCACCGGCGATCGACGCGGCGGCTCCCGTTATAATGGAATAGAGAATAAGCCTGTTGTTTTTGGAATCATTCAGGTTATCCACATAATTTCCGATCTGCGCCACCCGTTCCCCTTCACAGTCGAATTCGGCTGCTACGGCATCCAGTTCCGTCAGGGCAATCGTTATTTTGCTGTTGATCCTGGTTTTCAGCTGCAGTACTTTTACCTGCGCCTGTAAGGAAGAGTCTTTTTTAAGCTCCATGATTTCATGCACTTCATCCAGGTTATCCAGGGCATTAAGGATCAGAATGCTCTGGTCGGAAAAAGTTCCTTTCAGTTCTTTATTGGCCGCGATAATGGAATCTGAATTATAGGAAGGCAGTTTATTATCGTAATTGTACTTGAACGGTGCTTTGCAATAGCTGTCCCTAAGCGTAAGGATGTTCTGCTTAATGGCCTGGTTTTTCTTTGAAACGCAGGAGGCAAAGAGGCAAAGCAACGGCAAAAAGTAAAACAGTTTTTTCATTTTGTATTTCTTTAACCCAGCGGAAAACACATCTGTTCCAAAACAGCCATCCCGGTTTCTGACCAACAGATCGTGTTCTTTATGTTTAAATAAAATTCTTGTGATAAAGCCATTGACTAAGATACATAAATAAAAAAATTTACCCGGAATCCGGGTAAATTTTTAAGCTATTTTTAAGGAAAACCTATTTGATGTCCAGTAATTCCACTTCAAAAACCAAGGTTGAATTCGGTCCGATTTCCTTGCTGATCTGCTGATCGCCATACGCAAGGTGCGGCGGAATAATCAGCCTCCACTTGCTGCCCACCGGCATCAGCTGAAGCGCTTCCGTCCATCCCTTAATTACTTTGTTCAAAGGAAATGAAGCGGGCGTTCCTCTTTTTACCGAGCTGTCAAACACTTTTCCGGTAATGGTTGTTCCATGGTAATGGCATTTTACGGTTGATCTCGGTCCCGGTTTCGGCCCGTCGCCTTCCGTGATGATCTCATACTGCAACCCGCTTGGGAGTTCAACCACACTTTCTCTTTTTCCGTATTCCGCCATATATTCCTGTCCGTCTTTCAGGTTTTTTTCTGCCTGCTCTTTTTTACGTTTGAATAACATATCTGCTACGCCCATAATTAATTTTTTTACAAAGATAGGATTTTAGCACGGGATGACGGAAACCGGAAGATGGAGGTTAAAATTTTATTTACAGCCATTTCAAATTCCTGATAATCAGTTTGTAGATTTTACGCCCGAAAAGTTCAGATATGTTTAATACTGTATTAACACGTTTGCGGAAAGTTGGCGTTATAATTGGACTTAAAAACTAAATGCCAAGTCCATTAAGATATAATAAGAGTTTTGATAAGCTGACTGATGAGGAACGGGAACTCCTTGAGATCAATAAAAAAAGCATTGCCGATTTCGTCGAACAGTCATCTTCCGTAAGTGACGTTACTTATGCAACCCGAAATGCCCATGCCAAAACCTATGCGGTTGCCAAGGGAGAATTTATTATTGAACGTGATCTTCCGGAAGAGTTGCAGCCGTTTTTTGATAAAGAGAAATATGATCTCACCCTACGTTTCTCTAACGCCCATCCGAAAATCATCAGGGGTAAAAAGGACATTCCGGCTTACGGATTTGCCGTCAAGATCAAAGATGAAAACGGGGTGCTGCTGGCAAATTTTCCTTTGGTAAATTTTCCACTATTCCCGATTAATTCCGTAAGCACTTTTCTAAAACTGTTTACTTCCGTGAACCGCTTTTTTATCAAGAGGTGGAGTTCTTTTTCTTTACTAATGCAGATTATTAAAGTAATTCCTTCAACGTTTACAGGGTCTTTCATAAAAAACATCTTTAAGCTCTGGAGGAAGCGGAATGATTTTTTCCTTTCTTTCGACTATCATTCGGTAGGCGTGTACCGGCTGGGAGATTACATGATGAAAATTAAGCTTAATCCTCAGTCCGTACCTAAAAATTTCGGAAAGCGGCTGAAGGTAAAAGGGGCCCTGGAACATTACTTAAATACAGAACATTTTGCAGCGGATGTCATGATCCAGCTTTGTTACGACCTGAAAGACCAGCCCGTCAATCAACTGAATGTGGAATGGAAAAACTCACCCTTCATTAAAATCGGGGAAATCAGAATCGGTAAAAACAGCCTTCTCGATCCGTATGCCTGTGAAAATGAAATGCTTTCCTTCAATCCTTTTGAGAGCAAAATCTTCTTCCAGCCGGTCGGAAAACTGCAGAAACTGCGTGAAGATGCCTACAGGGTTTCGATGCAAACGAGACTGAAGATCAATAAGCTGCTTAAATATGATAAGTGAGAAGTGAATTTTGCTCCGCAAGTAAATAGGTAATTGCCAACAGAAATAAAATTCAGAAGCGCAGCGGATTCACCTGCAGGAATTGACCGTTTACAAATTATTCCCCAATAAAAAAGGCTTTACACAATGGTAAAGCCTTTTTTATTAATTTAATCTAAAATTAGTCTTCGAGTTCTTCTTTTTCTTCCTTTTTATCCGGGAAAATGAGTGACAGAATTACGGAGATCGCCAGAACCCCGCCTACAATTCCCAAAGACACCGGAGATGGAATATGAATCCACGGTGCGATCAGCATTTTTACTCCGATGAACGTCAGGATCACGGCCAGACCATAAGGCAGCTTACTGAACATATGGATAAAATTCGCCAACAGGAAATACAGAGACCGTAATCCTAAAATTGCGAAAATATTCGACGTGTAGAGGATAAACGGATCATTGGAGATGGCAAAGATTGCCGGGATGGAATCTACTGCAAAAAGCACATCGGTAAATTCGATAACGGCTACGACTACCAAAAGCGGCGTGGCCATTTTCATCCCGTTCTGAACGGTAAAGAATTTATCGCCGACATAGTTGTCTGAAACTTTCCAGAATCTTTTGATCAGACGGGCTCCCGCGGTATTGCTGTAGTCTTCATCTTCGTCATCATCACCGCCACCCCAGGATTTAATCCCAGCATAAACGAGGAAGAGCCCGAATAGTGCCATCACAATGTTTATTTTTACCGGATGTCCGAAAATATTCATTTCCGGCAGATACGTCAGGTTAATCAGCCCTACGCCTGCAAAGATGAAAACGGCTCTGAAGATCAACGCTCCGATAATCCCCCAGAACAGCACTTTATGATGCAGGTACTTCGGAACTTTAAAGAATCCGAAAACCAGGATGAAAACGAATAAATTATCCACCGAAAGCGCCTTCTCAATCCAGTAGGCCGCCTGGTATTGCGTGAATTTCTCCACGGCCACCTCATGGCTGCCAGGCCCCAGATCTGAGTTGTATACCCAATAGACAACACCCGAAAATATCATGGACAGCGAGATCCATACAATTGACCAGATGGTGGCTTCTTTGGAAGAAACCTCATGACTTTTTTTATTGAAAACCCCCAAGTCGAGGAGCAACATGATAACCACCGTTACCGCGAATCCCCAAACCAGACCGGGATGAAGATCCAAAATGCTAGTATTTTGTCCCACTTTTTACTTTATGTTATTATATGATAAAAGCAATAGCTGTATGAAAACAGATATTGCCATTAGTTGATTATTATTAAGATTCAACAGATTTTAAATTTGGCCAAAGCCAATTCCCATTGATACCTGTCTATCCTACAAATATTTCTGCTTTACGGTTTCTATTGTTTCCTGCAGTTTCCGGTCGGCGGTCGGGTCTCCGATCGCGTTGAATTTCCATTCCCCGTTTCTTTTATAGAAAACGCCCATCACCATAGCAACGTGGCCCTTGAAAGAAGCATCGTTTGCAATATCATATTTAGCGAAAACTTCTCTGACGTTGGTTGGCGTTCCTTCATAAATCCTGATGGATGCAAAAGGGATCGTTCCGAAATCCTGGCCTTTATAGCTGTTCAGTACCAATGCTACGTGCTCTACATTAGCATCCAGATTGCTGAAATCTACGGTGATCACTTCATTGTCCAGTCCGTCGTTTCCGTTCACGTCACCGGTTAAGTCGTCCCCGCTGTGTTTTACGGCACCGTTTTTAGACTTCAGGTTCCCGAAATAAATGATTTCAGTAGCATTTTTGTTAGCATCATATAAAATACAGCTTCCGTCCAGGTCTACCGCCTCTCTGGTAACGCCCCCGAAAAATCCTTTTTTCTCGATTGCTCCCCAGTTGATTCCCACACAAGCCTGTGAAAGCGTGGTTCCGTTTTCTTTGGTAAGGTTAATTCTCTGACCTTTTTGTAAGTTAATAGCCATCTTTTTATATTTAGTTTGTTAATTTGTTTTTTGCAAAGCGTTACTTTGATTTCGCTTTTAATTGTTATTTAAATTTAAATTCAGCATCGCACGGAGAATATTGGTTTCTTCGTTGATGTCGAACATTTTGCTCATGATGTCCGTGTTTTCCAGATTTTTAATATAATCTTTCAGGACACCGGTTACCTGTTCGGGCAATACTTTTTTTCTTTCATTCATTGTTTCTTCCAGCTGTTCATTTTTTCTTTTAAGCTGATAGACAATGGTTCCCTGGTTTGATTCGTTTGGGCTCATATCAAGCTTTTCCAGTTTTTTCGGATCTGCCAGGTACATTTTCCTGCCTTCGACATCGAAGATGAAATGATCTTCGGACTGAAAAATCTTAAAGAGCTCATATTCGTTTCCGGAAATCTGATAGCCACATATAAAACGGACCTTAAAATTCTGAATATTAAGCCGTCCCAGCAGTTTTCTTTCAATCTGGTACTCCTGATACCGGTAGGCCGGAAAATTTCCGGATTGCAGCAGGTTTTCATCAACTCCTGATCTGTAAAACTCACCAGCATATTTTTTATAAAAATACAGCACATGGTCCCAGTTCAGCCGGAATTTTTCTTCTGTAAGATCGTTGTAGAGGCTTTTCAGCTGACTGGAAAAAGTACCGCTGTACATCTTACGGTCCGTTTCAAAACCGTCTATCCGTTTTTCTTCGAATCCGGAAATGTACTTGCTGTTGACTTCCATTTCATTGATTACCGCCAGCATGTCATTTTCCTTCTGTCTTTTAATTTTCGTTAAAAGTTCGATCAGGCTGTCGGTGAACTGCAGGTGAAAAAGTTCCAGCTTGCTGTAATCCAGTCCTTTGTTTTCCTGAAAAAGGTTGTGGATAATATCCGTCTTGATGTAGATGGAAATGATATCGACATTTTCAAAAAAATTCGCGAGAAGCTTAAGTTTCGTTAATCTTCTCTTGCTTTGGGACATGATATTTACGGCATCTTCATTCACCTTGCTGCTGCGATTATCCTCTTACGTTGGCTTTCAGTTCGTGCTCCAGGGTCATCAGATCCTGATCCAGCTTTCTTCGTCCTTCGGCACCCTGCTTCTGGATTTGTTTTACTTCGTTTAAAGTATTGATCAGCTTCGAAGTTGTTTCTCTTAAAACATCTACCGAAACGATGGTCTGCTCGTTGGCTCTTGCTACATTTACGGAGTTCTGTCCCAGACGCTCGGCATTTTTCCTCAGAATGTCTTCGGTAGTCGCTGAAACCTTCTGCTGAATCTCGATGCTCTGCTGCTGCCTGTACATGGCTACGGCCAATGACAGCTGGTTTTTCCAGAGCGGCAATGTTGTCGTAAGGATCGTCTGTGCTTTTTCAGCAATCGAAACGTTGTTGTTCTGAACGAGTCTGATCTGCGGAAGCGACTGCATCATGATCAGGCGTACCACCTTCAGGTCGGCCAGTCTCCGGTCCAGTCTTGCGATAAAATCCCTTTTGTCGGCAATCTGGTAATCCTGGAATTCCTGCGGATTGGCTTCCATGTGGGCCAGTTCGGCACCGGCTTTTTCCATTCTCAGGTTTCCGATGATCACCAGCTCTTCAATCTGCTTGATGGCATTGACGTTGCTTTCGAAAATCGTCTGCAGAACGGCATTATCTTTTGTGGAAGTAATGATTCCCGCGTTTACTTTGTAGGCAATCTGATCGATGTTGTTGATGATTTTATCGTATTTGGCAAACAGATTCTCGATCTGCGTCATCACGCTTTTCATGAAAGGCAGCTTGCTTAAGAAGCTTTTGAATTTATTCTGGTTTAATTCTTCAACATCTACGTAATTCAGCTCAACCAATAGATTATTGATCAGCTCTCCCACTTCCCCGGAATTGGATCTTCTTACATTTCCCAGGAAGCTGTCACTCTGGTTGGATAAGGTTCTCTGAAGCTCTGATCCGAAGTTTACAATCGATCCCGGATTGGTTTCATCGATGGAATCGGCCAGAGTCTCATATTTCCGGCGTTCTTCCGACTGCAATTGGGTAAGGTTTACGTTTCCATCCCGGTCTACAAGAGGCGCCGGCGGCGTACTTGGTGTCGCCATGCCTGGCGGCGGTGCCATCGGCGTCGGTTCGAAGGTTTTTAAAGGCTCGATGGATCCAAGCGGATCTATAGGTTGATTTTCCTGATTGTCCATGGTAAATTATTGATAGATTGCTACAAATTTTTCAAGGCCTTCCCTTTGTCCGGAACCTACGGCTTCAAACTTCCATTCGCCGTTTCTGTTGTAGATCCTTCCGAATTCCACTGCGGTTTCTATGGAGAAGTCTTCATCCAGTTCGTATTTTAAAATTTCTTCGTTCGTTTCGGTATTGAAGATCCTGATGAATGAGTTTCTCACCTGCCCGAAGTTCTGTCTTCTGGAATCGGCCTCATGGATCGTCACCACCACGGTGATTTCTTTTACGGCCGGATCAATTTTAGTAAGATCGATTTTAATCTGCTCATCATCTCCGTTTCCGTCTCCTGTCAGGTTATCCCCCGAGTGGATCACGGCTTTATCCGGAGATTCCAGGTTGTTGTAAAAGATAAAGTGGTTATCGGAAACCAGCTTTTTGTTTTCGCCTAACAAAAATAAAGAGGCGTCGAGGTCGAAAGCCGTTCCCGTTGATGTATTATTGGTGTCCCATCCTAAACCTACGGTGAATTTCGGTGCATTTATATTTTCTCTCTGTCCTTTCTGTAAGTTAATAGCCATAATATAATTCGGTTTGTGTTAAAGTGTTTATGTTGTTTTCGTATTCTTTTATTAAATGATAATTGTTGCTGATGGCCAGTTCCAGGAGATGATCCATCTGCTCCTTTTTTACTTTAGACGTAAGATACTCAAAATTACCTGAATCCAGGCCTAAAATATATTTTACAATCCTGGTATTGAACTGAAAGCTTGGTTTTGACATTACTTCTGCCACATGTCCCACATCTTTTACTGCATAGTAATTAAAATAGTTTTCAATCTTTGGGTCCAGATCAAAATTCATCAGCTCTGCATAATACATAAATAAAAAATCGGCTTCCACCTGGTATTCATTTAGAATCTTGTTTACGGTAAACTCGTGGCTTCCCGTAATTTTAATATCATCTATAAAAATACAAAGTTTTCCCCGAAGAAAATCTTTATCCAGGTAATAAGTGTCGTTGGCGATTAAATTTTTCCGGTCCTCGAAACTTAAATTTCCATAATCCGTGGTGTAGGTATGGTTCCTGTTGATTTTTGAAAGGATGCTTGATCGTTTTCCTTTCCGGAACAAATAGAAATCGAGATGCTTTTTAAAGTAAAAGCAAAGAAAATTGGAAGCGGTAGGAATCGCCATATACGGGCTTGGCAGGACCACAATATCTTTATCAGTAGCTAAAACAGGCTCATGCTCGGAAATAAATCCTTCAAACAGTTCTTTTGCAAATTTCTCGGCATATAACTTATCGCCATACTTGAAAAAGCTGTACTCTTCGGGCAAAAAACTGAATTCATCCTCCGAATGAATGTGGTGTAAGCTGTATCTCTTATTCATAATTATATGTTGTGGGTAAGCAAGTATGCATTGAAACCGAAATCTTTGGCGCCCTGATAATCGGCTACCGGATTATCGCCGATATGGAGAATCTGCTTCAGGTCCAGTTCAGGATTTTTAATTAAATTTTTCACTTCCTGAAAGATCTTCGGATCCGGTTTGGAACAGTTGATTTCATCGGAATAGATATGGAAATCGATATACTGATCAAGATTTTCATTAATCAGGAACTTTCTCATGGTTTTGCCCTTAATAAATCCTGTATTGCTAAGGATATTAATTGTTTTTCCCTGATTTTTAATTTCATCGAAAAACTGGTGTAAATTTTCAAAAATAACCACAGGTTTGTATTCCAGGAACAAGTCTTCACTTTTCCGGTAAAACTCATGCAGCTGATCTTTACGGATTGTTTTCAAATCTACACCCAGCGCATTTAAAATCAATAAGTAGATCTCAAAAGTATCCACATTCCCGCCAAGGACTTCATTAATGGTATTGCAAAGGTCATCGTAATATTTTACGACTTTCGCGACCTCATCAAGCGGCTTATCCACCTCGAAAAATGATGCGAAGAGCTCCACTCTTTTTGCTTTGAATTCAGGGTGAGATTTTATTAAGGTGAGCCACAGGTCAAAAGAAAAATGGGAATGACTGCGGATGTCTATATCTGTTTTCAAAATGTTATAAGTTAAAATTCATTTAGCTTTCCTGAAAAAGATCAACGGGTTCATGCTTTTTCATCATTAGTTTTAACGAATGGTTATAATCCTCTCCAAAGATAGAATTTTCTCCCTTATTCTGTTTTTTTTTAAGAATATTTAAGATAATGATCAGAGAATATTCGGATAAAACAGATACATCTCACCATAAATTACAATATAATAATTATTCAAAATATAACACTTTTTAATACATATTATATATATTTTAGACATTAAAATAAATTAAATCATATAAATAATACCACACCTACTCAATTTTTATCATTTATTATTTCTATATTTGAATTGTTAAAATAAATAATCTATGAAAAAAATCTATTTGTTAGCCTGTGTGCTTATCGCAGGAATTTCTCACGCCCAAACTCCAACTTATGTTCCGGCTTCGGGACTGGTCGCCTGGTGGGGATTCAGCGGAAACGCCAACGATTCCAGCGGGAATAATAACAACCTTATGGTAAACGGGGCCACCCTTACGGCCGACCGGTATGGGAATGCCAATTCGGCCTATTCTTTTGACGGAAGCAGCAGCTATCTTACCAACAGTGCCCTATCGTATACTTTTTCGCAATCCGGAGCCCACTCTATTTCGTTCTGGATCAACCGAACATCAACTTCAGACGGGGTAGCCATGATGAGCGGGTCTAATGCTTCTTCCAATTTCATCTGGCTGATCCAGTCGGATGCTTCTAAAATCGTTTATGGAACCAATAAACAGGGATTTTCCTGGACATGGGCCACTGGTACAACTTATACCACAGGACAATGGAATCACTATGTGGCAGTATATAGCAACCAAAGCATGAATCTTTACAGAAACGGCGTATTGGTTGCTACAAACACCAATGCTTATACCGGAACTGCCCAGGCTGCATTGCCCATTTATATCGGCAGAGCCATCAGCGGAGGTTATATCGCGGCCAACATAGACGATGTAGGGATATGGAACAGGGCACTGACGACCAGTGAGATCAACCAGCTTTACAGCGCCTCCCTTTCTACCAAGGAGGTAAAAACACAATTGGTTTCAGGCAGCATTGCTCCGAATCCGGCCAGAGATTATATCGAGTTTCACGCCCCGGTAAAAGGAACAAAAGCCTATATCATTACCGATGCAAACGGCAGGCTTTTATCCAGAGGACAGATTTCGGACAAAGAGAAAATCAATGTATCGGAACTTTCCAAGGGAGTTTACTTTTTAGAAATTGAAGGAGTAAACATACTGAAGTTCATTAAAGAATAATTCTGATTATCAATAGATTCAGTCGTCATTTTGTATAGGCGGTTTTCTTTCTCACTTCATTTTTAATGCCGTCATTGTAAAAAGTTTAAAATTCTTTTTTGATTTTTTAAAAATGAAGTTCCTCTGGCTTCCACTTTCGGATATATTTCCGATCTGCGGACCTTAACGAGCGGAACCGCTTCGATCAGCATGAAGTTGTCGCACTATGCTTTGGTGCCCGATTTCATGGTCAATACCTTAATCACCTAAAAAACGAGGGCTGTAAATTTATTTTGCAGTCCTTGTTGGGTTTTATAGGATCAATGGTAAATGGTGAATTCTTCCCACAGATCGCGCGGATTGGCACAGATGCTTATGCTGTATCCTAATGGAATATTGTAAGTTTTGGCTAAAGCCGAGACGGGTGTTCCCAAAAAAGCGGACTGAAGTCCGCTCCTATTGATAGAATTTTACGGCGTAACTCTGTAGACTTCCAGCTTCCAAGCACCCATCATCCATCATCCAACCCTCAAACCCAAGACTCCCTACTTCTCCGGCATCACCTTATACGTCGGATCTTCCTGAATATTCACGTCGATCACCGCTTCGGCATTTTTCAGCATTTTCCGGCAGTCTTCGCTGAGGTGTTTCAGATGCAGAGTTTTGTTGTGTTGGGCGTATCTTTTTGATAATTTATCCACTGCATCGATCGCACTCATATCGACAATCCGGCTTTCTTTAAAATCGATAACGGTTTGCTGCGGATCGTTCACGGGATCAAATTTATCGGTAAAGGCCGTCACGGAACCGAAGAACAGCGGTCCGAAAATTTCATAATATTTGGTTCCGTTTTCATCCGTATGCTTCCTGGCACGGATTCTCCTGGCATTATCCCAGGCAAAGACCAGGGCAGAAATCACCACTCCTACCAAAACGGCGAGAGCCAGGTTGTGCAAAACAATGGTCACCAATGCGACCGTCATTCCGACAAAAATATCGGATTTCGGCATTTTATTGATAATGCTGATGGAAACCCATTGAAAGGTACTGACGGCCACCACCATCATGACTCCAACCAACGCAGCCATCGGAATTTTTCCGATAAACGGTGCTCCGACCAGAATAATTATTAAAATCGTAACGGAAGCAATAATTCCGGAAAGCCGGGCTCTTGAACCGGCATTTAAGTTCACAAGGGTTTGGGCTACCATGGCGCAGCCCCCCATTCCGCCGAAGAATCCATTGGTGATGTTGGCCAGTCCCTGTGCTACCGATTCTTTATTGGCGTTCCCTTTGGAATTGGTAATTTCATCCACCATCGATAAGGTCAAAAGCGATTCGATCAGGCCGACGCCGGCCATAATCAGGGCGTACGGAAAGATAATCTGCAGGGTTTCCAGAGAAAAAGGAATCCCCGGAATATGAAAGCGGGGCAGGCTTCCGCTGATGCTGGCGATATCGGCTACGGTTTTGGTATTGATGTTAAATCCGGCAACAACGGCAAAGATAACCACAATGGCAACCAGGGAAGCCGGAACGGCTTTGGTGAGTTTAGGAAAAAAGTACACAATGGCAATCGTTAAAGCGACAAGTCCGGACATGATATATAAAGGTGTGCCCTGCAGCCAGCCTGTGACGCCATCAGCTCCGGTAATTTTAAACTGTTCTATCTGAGCCATGAAAATAATAACGGCCAGACCGTTCAGGAAACCGTACATTACGGGTTGCGGAATAAGGCGTACAAATTTTCCCCATTTAAAGATCCCGACCAGCATCTGAAAAACACCGGCCAATAGAACGGTGGCAAAAAGGTAGTCTACACCGTGGGTTTTGATCAGGGCTATCAAAACAACAATCGTTGCTCCCGCACCACCGGAAACCATCCCGGGACGTCCGCCGAAAACTGCGGTCACAAGCCCCATCATAAAAGCGGCATATAAACCGGTAAGAGGGGAAAGCCCTGCAAGAATAGCAAAGGAAAGGGATTCGGGAATCATCGTCATGGCGACGGTAAGACCCGCCAGCAGCTCATTTTTATAATTGATTTTTTTCGAAAAGTCGAATAAAGCGATGGTATTTTTCATGCACTGCAAAGGTAGTTTTAAGATTTATTCCTCACAATTTTTTCAATAGGCCCCCCTTTCCTTATATTATTTTCTATTTGTGCCGGCAGAAAATCATTACCGGTTCGACGATGGTCTCGTTATAAACCTCAGGATCTGCCTTATAATTATTTAAGTTTGATTATAACGTCTGAAATTAAGCTCAATGAAGCATTGTATTCAGGCAGATTAAAAATTTGCTAAATAAGCATTCAGTCACTATATTTTTTTCACTAAACATAGATTATTTTATATCATTTTTAACATTTTTTCTTGTTTAAATAAATTTCCTAATGATTTTTTTTGAGAAAATATATAATTTTTTTCTATATTTGACTTTGTAAAGAAACATAGTGCACGGAAAAAATTTAAGGAAGCATATCTTATTATCCATACTTTAGAAAAGTTGGAAAACGTATGTTTTAGGGCAAATTGATGATGGACAGGATGAAAACCCGGATTATTGCCAGATAGAATAATCTGCAGATTTCTTTATGATTTTAAAAGACGAATTGTACCCGGTTTGCATTTTCAGTGACCTGAAATCTGATTTTGCCGTATTTATTTACGCTTCATAATTTCCATCAACCTTTTTTAAAGCCCGCTAAAAGAAATGAAAATAACATAACCTTGCGGTTTAGATTAAAAATTTATAACACCTAGATTTATTAATAAATAATGTTGTACAAAGAAATACATATCGGAAAGTTCATTAAAGAAAGAGTTAATGAACTGGAACTGAGCTTAGAAAGAGTATGCAGCTTCCTGAAAAAAGATGAAGAGGCCGTCGAAAAAATGTTTGAAAGCAAATCTCTGGATACGGATCTTCTGTTGAGATGCTCGAAATTACTGGAATATGATTTTTTCAGAATTTACAGTTCCCACCTGATCCTTTATTCTCCGCCTTCTGCAGTGGATAAAAGTAAAAATCCAAAGTCCGACAAGATCCCTTATTTCAGGAAAAATATTTATACTCAGGAGATTAAGGATTTCATTATCGGGAAGATACAGTCCGGCGAAATGACGCACAGTGAGATCATTGAGGAATATTCCATTCCTAAAAGTACGCTGCACCGTTGGCTTCAAAAAATTTAAATTCCGGAAAAAATGATGCGACCCAATTACACAAAAATTTATCGTGATATGCTGAAGGAAAGAAATCCTGAAAAACTGGAAGATCCTAAAGTACAGCGCCTTATCAAGAATCTGAAAACAACGGAAGATATTCTTAAATTTAATGATCTGGTTTTCGAATCGTCAAAAGAGAGTTTACGCAACAACCAGAAACTGAAGACTTATGATAAGAAAACCATGCTTAAGCTTCTTCAATATCAGGAGAAACATGGCCTTTCTACAAATTATATGTCTAAAAAATATAAGATAAGCAGAACAACCATTGCGAAATGGAAAAAAACTTTTGAAGAAGAGTATCAGAAGATAACTTCTAAAAAATAATTTGAAGTTCTCTATCCATCAAAAAATCCGGTGAAAAATAAATTCACCGGATTTTTGATGTAAAGGCAATAAGCAGGAAAAGAAAAAAGCGGGGCATCGTTCTGCCGGAGTCGAACCGGATAGCCTTGCAGGAATAATCTGCTGCGCTATTCCTCCCCTTTCAATGGTAACGAAGGATCTTTTCCCTACGACACTTTACATTGAAACAACAAGGCAATCACCGAAAAGCGTATGTGCGTGCTCTAACCAACTGAGCTACTTTTCCTATTGATCTTTGTGTTTTTGATGGTGGAAAAGGCGGGACTTGAACCCGCGACACCGTCGTGATGAGCGAAGTAACGCTATTCTACGGCACTTACTTATTTGATGCAGATAAGGCAAAAAGCGGAAAAGGGATGCTCTTTTCAGAGCGTCGCTCTTACCCGTTTCGGGGCAGGGAACCGGCAATTCTACATCTGCGAGAGACTTACGCTTTCTTACGAAAACTTTTGCCCGGTTGGTTTTCAACCCAACTTCACCCGTTCGGTCGCCCGAATTACGCTATCTTAGGACCGTTATATTTACGAAGTACCCTTTTTCTACGACACTTATCTGTAATTTTTAATTCAAAAGAGGCAACAGACGGGAAAATCTTTATATAAACCTTTTCAGGTTTATTCTGGAGTCGAACCAACATCATAAGATTAACCGAAGTAGGTTTTCTCTGACGGCACTCTTTGGTTTATATCAGGGTAACTTTTCGTACAGACACTTACTGGCTCATGTCTTACCATTAGACGACTGTTGTTACAGGCAGGATTTGAACCTGCATCTTAAGCGTGGAAACGAAGGATTTCTGTACTACGACACCCGATATTTTAAAGTTTTTTAAAAAAAAGAGGCAAAAGGCGAAAAGACAGACATGCACCTGACCCCTACTTTTATTCGGGGAATTGCACCTGTTCATAGATCTTTGAGGTCTACATTTTATCCGAAGTAAGCCTTTCCTACGGCACTCTTTTGTTTTAAATCAAGGTAACAAGGTTAGAATCTTCTGTCATTTGCTCTACCTGCTGAGCTACATCCCGTTTACAACAGGGATGGCAGGAATCGAACCTGCGACCCAATGGTTAATTATCGAAGTATGATTCTGAAACGACACTTGATTTTATGTTTTAATATATTTTTCTAAAATTACAAGGCAAACAATAATAAAAGCTGTCTTAAAAACGTCTAGCCACTCGACCACATCTTCCGGCGAAAGGATTCGAACCTTTGTAAAAATCGAAGTAACTTTTATCTACGGCACTTGTAAGTAATGTTAAACCGAGCAAAATTCAGGAAGAGGTTTTTTCAATTTGGATTCGAAGGAACTCTTTCTTACGGCATCGGTTGTTTTAAGTTTTTATGGTTATTGTTTTAAATTTATTGCTTTTATGCGCATTTTTTACGCCGTTGAATTTATTTAAAAAACCAAGTAACAGATTATTAGAGTTTATTTATCTATTCAAATGTTAAGTATGACGATGGATCTCTTATGGTAACGACATTGGTTTATTCAAACCGGGCGATGCAGCGAAAAGACTCTTATTCAAGTGGAAATCGAAGGAATTCTTTTCTTACGGCACCGGTTAGTTTTTTTAAGCAAGGTAAAAAGCAGACAGAGACTTATCGGCAGAGCGATACCCTTACGCCATTCCTTAAAGGAAACAGGATTCGAACCTGTATTGCTGCCCCTGATGTAACTCTATTTACGACACTTGCTTTTTTAAGTTTTCATGGTTGTTGTTATTGTTGTTGTTGTTTGTTAAAGCAAAATTATACGGTTAGTGCGCATTGTTTTTACGCAGTTGAAATTATTTTAAATTTATTCGTTCGTTTTGCCTTGAAGCAAAAGAACCAAAAGTTCAAGACTTGGAAACTCCGGCTAAAAATAGGCTGTACGCTCTAAAAATTCTAAACTCACGCGAATTTAATATTTCTCCTTCATTGCTACTTTTATGTCGCGCTTCAAACAGTAGAATTTTCTTAACGTTTGTATAGCTTATTTTTTAAACGCCTGCATTTCCCAGGTAAGTTTATTTCATTTTAGATTTTCCTAACTTATCTAATTTTAAATTTATAAGCGGTGCCTGTTACAGCACCACTTTTTAATTATTTCCACCGGGTATTCCGGTATTTTTTCCAGCTTCTCTGAAACTTATACTGCTTTGCATTCACTGTTTCAATGCCGTGCGGAAAGCACCTGGAACACCCCATTTTTTCTCCGTACATGATCCGGGATATTCGGACATTTGAGATTTTCTGCGGAAAATGAATTAATCCGTATTCATTAATTCCAAAAGCTTTTCTTAATGATTTACATTCTTTCATAAATATTGAGTATTTAACTCAATACAATGCTCCTTTAAGAAATGGTTTATAATAATTCATAGTTATTATTATTTGTAATTATAAAAATATTTTAAGTTCAGATCAATTTATCTAGTCATTTTACGTTAAAACAAAGAACCCACAAGTTCAAGGCTTGGAAACTCCGGCTAAAAATTCTAAACTTGCGTAAATCTAATATTTGGTTTTCGTTTTTTACCATTGAGTCTTTCCTAGCCCCGATTGCAACGGCATCCTTTTTCTGTGAGGGCTTTGAAAAAAAGCGCCGGCGAAAAAGATACAGTGGAAAGCGGGATCAAGCTCCTGAAAAAATCTATGGTAGACATACATCATTCATCACTTATCATTTATCACTCATTTAAAAGCAGTGCCTGTTACAGCACCACTTTTTTAATCATTTCCACAGCTGATTTCCGGTCTTCCAGGGCATTCAGCACATCGAAGATTTTGTCGGACCAACCGGCGATCAGGTAGACGTCGTTTTTTCTGACATCCAACGGCTGTTTTCCATAGCCCGCCAGGTCAAAAATATAGAGTTTTGCCTCCGGATTGAATCTTTTATACTGATTCCAGGAATCTTCAAAAGAATTCCGGGTCCC
>JAKOOG010000280.1 GCA_022701545.1 Weeksellaceae bacterium
TTTTTGTATTTTTCCAAATTAAGCTCTTTCATAGTGTTTACAAGGTTCCAATCCTCACGAAGCTTATCCGTTATCCTTCCAGAAGTAGAAATTACAGAATTGGTTATTTCAAAGAGGATCTCCTTAGACTTTTTTGCAATGTATTGAGTGTTTCGTAAATCCCTTTCAATAAAGCCATCTCCTATTTCGATACCTTTTTTTTGTAGTTTCTCAAATTTGGCTTTGGTAATTGCTCCCTTATCATACAGATCCTGTATAATATTAAGAAACTTTTCTAATTTTTCTTTTCCTTCCATTTCGAGATAATCGAAAGCGGTAAAATTTCCTTTTTTGAGATTGGCACCCCGTGGGACCAAAACTTTATTGGAAAAACTATCATCAAAAAATCGGGATTGTGGTATGATATGGTCAATATCATATTTTTCACTAAATAAATTTTCTCTTTCGATTTTCACATCTGTATATAAATCTTTAAAGCCATTACTTGCCAGTTCTGAATATAATTTATACCGGATTATATCATTTCTTGACGGCACAGGGATATTAAATTCTTTTCTTAAAATTTCAGCATATTTCTGATGCTGTATGGTGGCTTTGTTAATTTCAGAAGTCATTGTCGCGCGTTCTTCCGCACTAAATTTGAGCTCCCGTGCAAGCTCGATTCTTATTTCATCAGGTTTTCCGTATTCTTTGATAAGTTCATTCACCAGATTAATCATTTGATTTAAAATCTTTTCAACTACAGGATTTCGTAAGGAATTTTTTGGAAGTATTTCCAACTGCTCCTTTAATACCCGGTTTTCTAACTGTTCTTTGGTCAAAGAATTTTTTGAATGATTATAACCTGCATAATTACAGGCTATACTGTATTTATGTTCTTTGATGAATGGATAAATCTTTCGAATAGCCTTGGTACTCAGACTTCCATAATCCTGAGGAAAACCGATTTCCGCCAATATTTTGGAGTGCTCTTTTTTAAAACCGAATTTCTTTTCCAATAACTGATATAGCTTTTCATTACCGGAAGGAGAATCATCCCCCTCATAAGAATACAGCAAATGCCAAAGCTGATAAGAAGCCTGTTTTTCGAAATCACTTCCTTTCAACTCAGGGTTAAAATCCATAACAGAAACATCAATGCCTAACTTTGAAAGCTTTTCTTTAACAAATAATTTTATAATTTCAGCAGAAGCATTTATTTTAGAAATTTTGATTTCATCTTCAATGGTTAATTTAAATTCTTTTGGAAATTCTATTCCTTCACCGGCAATAATCTTCAGAAAAGCAGTATATAAATTTTCGTTGGTATAGTTTCCTTCAATCTCTTTGAAATTTGCTTTCCATTCTTTTCCCGAATAACCAACGAGATCTAAAACATCCTTCGCAGAGATTTTTCCTTTAATATTCACTTCATTAAAAATGGATTGTTTAAAATCCAAATCTATGGGGAACACTTCTTTTGAATCTGCATTTTGAAGCAGTAAATTATTCAGAACCTGCCAGATTTTAAATTGCTGAAATAATGGAGAAGACTTTGGTGCTACTTTCAAACCGACCGTTTTCTTTTTTGTTTTTCCATTTTCTGTAATTTCTATTTCTCTGTTTTCAAACTCACAGATACTAATTAAGCCTTTCTGTGATTTCAGTTTCCTCTGATAGAAAATAATAATATCCCGCACCTCTTCTTTTAATTCCTGCGTCAATTCTCTATGATACTTAGATTGAGTTTCCCAAATTTTATCAAATTCGTCCAAATAATCCTGTCTGTAAAAAACCTGATTTTTAAGTTTAGTATGGGGATTTTCTTTCAACTGTTGATATAAATATTCTCCAACAGTTTGATTATTAAAATATAATTCTTTGCTTCGATCACTTATTGCACCCAAATAACCGCTTGAATTATTCAGATTGCTATTAATCTCCTGAAAAACAACAGCCAGGCTTTCAAAATCCAATTGTTTTTTTACAGCTTCACTTCTCCAAAGATATTTTTCTTGTTTTTTTTCCTGGGCAGTTCCTGTTTGTTTTATTCCTATGAGGGAAAACGGTTCTTTTAAAATGGTCCAGGTGGCATTTTTATTCTTTCCTTGTAAATTTTTATAAAGCTGTTCCAAAAGAATTTCAGGATAAAAATTCTTTTGGCAATTCCAGACCTTATCAAACTCCGATTGCAAATCCGAACGGTAAAAATCCGGCAATTGTTTCTTGCCTTCCTGTAGAAGCTGATAAGAATATTCTCCTGGTGTTAAATTCTCTTCATACAATTTTTTAGCAACAGCCATCCCGTCTACGATTTGTCCTTCATCATCATTTTTGGTTTTACGGCTGCTCTTGTATCCTCTTTTTTTATTAATTAAAAGTAAGACTCTGGCAAATTCAGTCAGATCAATTCTTTCTTTTGCAGCTTTTGCTCTTAATTCCTGAGTTTGAAAAGTAGAATTTTTACCTGTCTCAGCAAGAAAATCATTTTCTGTAAGAATGTTGTTTTCCATTAAAACACCAATGAGATTAGTTCTTCTTAACTTAAATCTTTGAAGATTTCTTCTTGCGCTTCTGGCTAGAGTTCTTCCGGCATTAGTAGTAATAGGTTTTCCTTTTTCAAAATTCAATTGTTCATCAACAGTAAGCGGATTTACACGAACTCCAAGTTTAATGATTTTATTACGTTCAGGACTTTTAGAATCTTCCTGAACATAAGCCCATCCTATTGAAGAAACACCCAAGTCAAGTCCAAGTATATTTTTAGTCATAATCTATTAGTTTTTAGAAATTGCATAAATGTAAAAAGAAAAAAAGTAAATGTTTTACGGGAAACCACAAATCCATTAAAAAAATATTTTCTACATTTGTACATGAAAGCAATTCACAATAAGGATTATTCCGTTGTGAAAACATTTAGCGCCTCGCCTACCTGTGGGGCATTTTTTATGCCTGAATGTGATCACTTATCCTGTCATTTAAATGTAAATTCCGCAGGGGTTGTCTCAATCCATTAAAATTTCACAATTTAATTGTAACCGATGGTCACAAAAAAAGCCACCCCAAAAAGAGGCAGCTTTACAAGATTAGATCTAACAATATTATTTTTTCGCTTTCACGTCAACCGCAATTTCGATGTCTTTGCTGATCATCCACTCTGCAGGATCGGTTTCGGAAGTTCCGAACTTGATGCCCCAGTCGGCTCTGTTTACAGTGAATTTAGCCTGTACGGAAGCGGCGTTTTCCATCACGTCTACTTTAGCCGGGAAGGTCACGTTCATTGTTTTTCCGGATAGGGTAAGGTTTCCGCTTACGGTTTTGTTGGCTCCGGCTACCGCATCTTTAGACGGGTCTTTCAGATCGGTTACGCTCGTGATTTTGAAGTCAGCC
>JAKOOG010000284.1 GCA_022701545.1 Weeksellaceae bacterium
TAGGTGCAACCCTATCTCAGCAACAAAAATGAGTAAAGCTACAAAAGTCAGCTTAAAAACTTTAAAATCAGAATACTTTCTATAAATTGTATACTCAATTCTAAAAATTATTCCTGAGACAATTAAACATAACAGGAAATAAAAACCAATAATTAATCCCGCAAATATAAAGTCATTATCTGCATATTCTATTGTTAATGCAAAATATTTTATTGCTATTAAAAGTAATATGCTCAGTAACAGTATGCATTTCCACAGCTTCATTTTACTTATATTTTTTATGCATAATCAATCCGTATACAATATGCAGCACTCCAAAGCCAATGGTCCAGAAAAGCAAACCCCAGCCCAGGAAAAACAAGGAAATCAACCCTAAAACAATCTGGCAATATCCCAGATATTTTACATCCGTCAGCGTATACCGTTCCGCACTTACCAGGGCCAATCCGTAAAAAATCAATGTCGCCGGTGCAATAAATACGAAGAGATGATGGTATAAAAGACCCAGGCAAAAGAAGCCTCCCGTTACCAAAGGAACGGCAAAGGTAATCAAAAGCCGTTTAGTGGTGGCATCCCAGATCTTCAGTCCTTTCTTTTTGCTTTTATTGGCTGTAAAAAGATAACCGCTGAGCACAGCTGCTATCAAAATCACCGTGCCGATCCAAACAAGTTCTTTTACCAGCGAAGGCCCGAAAACATTCCTCTTTCCATCGAAATAATCGATCCCTTCCCTCTGGAAAACAAAATACACGTACACGGCGCCAATCACTGCTGCCAATCCGGCAACCACTCCCGATAACCCGCTTAATGAAATAAACCGGGAAGAGCGCTCCATCATAGAGCGGATATGCGATAAGTCTTCGTGATAGTTTTTTGATTCCATAAAAAGAACTTTGAATTACAAAGTTATTATTTTTTTTGAATGTGCAAAATATTTTTTAAAAAAATTAAAGAAAGTGTATGATCAACAGCCAATTCACTTATGAATTTTTAGACTAAACTGGTATTATTAAAAAAACCGCCGGATTCAACGGCGGTTTTGTCTTTAATGAAATTTTTAAATTTACTTTGCTCTCAGCCTTTCTTTAATCGCTCCGATGCTTTTCTTCGCAGAATCTTCAAGGATCAGGCTGGCACTCATATGGATCCTGGCTGGCATCAGTTCATTGAAATGATCGGTTCCTTCCCAAGACACTTTTTTAATCAGTGCCAAAGCTTCGCTGCTTCTTGAAGCCAGGGTATGCAGGAATTTCTCCAGTTTCGCATCCATTTCTCCGATATTTTCTGAAACCGAATGGTAAATGTTGTGCTGTTCCGCCCATTCAGCCGATCTGAAGTCCGCATCGATGGCCATGGCTGAAAATTGTGACTTTCCGATTTTTCTTTCAACATAAGGTCCGATAACGAACGGCCCGATCCCCAGATTAATTTCCGTCAGCGCCAAAGCCGCGTCTTTCACCGCAAAACAATAATCGGCACCGCAGGCAATGCCCACGCCGCCGCCTGTGGTTTTTCCCTGTACTCTTACCACTACAATTTTACCGCAGTTTCTCATGGCATTCAGCACTTTTGCAAAACCCCCGAAAAATTTTGTTGATTTTTCCAGCTCTTCAATTTCCAGCAATTCATCGAAGCTGGCCCCGGCACAGAATGCTTTTTCCCCTTCACTTTTTATAAGAATGGCTTTTACCTCATCTTTTGCACCTTCCTCCATAATGGTCCGGGCCAGTTTTTCAAGGATGGCTCCGGGAAGGGCATTGCTTTTTGGTGTTCCGAAGGTGATTTCGGCGATATTGTTTTTCAGTTCCGATACTACAAATTCGTTCATTTTTAGTTTAAATTGGATTTATACAAAAATAGGAAAGTTCGGCGAAAGTAATGCAGGAACTTCACCCTGTCTCCTACACCTGTTTTTTAACCCTTTGCCTTTTAAATTCATTCTGCCCAAAAATTCAGCTACGGAATCAATGATCGGTAAAATATTATGATTTCTATGGTTTATTACAATGCTTACTAAAAGAGGCCGTTTGAACAACCTGATTTTTTCGGATTCAGTAGAAATACGTAATTGTACATTTGGTATTTTCTACGCTATTACAAAATATAAGTTTGTCGTTACTTTGGCTTGTCAATGGGATGAAATTAAATTTAGCTCAATTGATCAAAAAACTAATACCCACAAAACTTGATATTGCAGAATATCGCAGAGATTCTAATTGCATAAATGAGAAAAAATCCCCTGTCGGCAGGGGATTTTTATTTTTATATACCTTACAACGCAACAACAATTTTTAAATACCGCGAAATTTTATTTTACCCATTTATTAATATGCTCAATTTTCGTATTTCTCTTGATCAAAGACTGAAACCTGAGCTGTAATAAAATTTTCCTTCCTTCCAGTGTCCTTGTAAAGATCAGATCTGAATGAGCAAAATTTTCACTCCATATTTTTCTGAAAAAGGCTGCACTCACTTTATTTTTACCCATGATTTCCGGAACAGGAAAATAAATACGTCTCTTCATAAATAGGAATTTTTCTTCCTGCTGAATCAGGTATCTCGGATTATCAACCGGAGAAATCAGTTCCTGCAATGTCCTGATGAATATTGATTTTTCATACCGGCTTCCTCCTTCCAAATGACAGACGGAGCTTTTATAAACATCATCGGCTGTCACAACTGACAATTTCTGGGCAGGGGTTTTAATTACTTTCTCGTGGATCAGGCTTTCCAGAACGGTATTACCCAAGAGCTGCAGGTATTTTGAGAATTTCTTATATTTAAAATATTGCCGGCAGGCTCTTATAAACTTCATACCGCAGGTCAGGATTCCGATGATACCGGCAACCATGGAAACTTTGAAAAACCCGTCCATTGAATGGATATCATCATAGGACTTTACAATTTCCGAAACCACTTCGTGGAGAAACGTGATCCCCGTAGAAATCATAATCCCTGAAAAGTTACCCAGCATCTTCTTCAGGTATGTAAATTTCATTTCTTCATTCCGGCGCATTTCACTTTTCGGGACCTGTATTTCTTCAATCAGAATATTTCCCTTGTCTAAAGCTGTTTTCCATCGGTTTGAAAGATTTTTACGATCTTTTCCAAATGCAAAGGTCTGCAAATTGATTAATGACAGGTCTTGTTTACCTTCCCGGATTCTGATATGCAGCCGTTCAAAATTGTTTTCAATAGTACTCTCGTCATTATTAGAGACTCCGACAAAAGTTTTAAATCTTTTTTTCAGAATATCGAGATCCTTACTTCCAATTTCATCATTGTCATCATAACATACCAGATGCCAGATATTTCCCGTTTTGTCCGGATGATCTTTATCTGTTCTGATAACCCGTCCCCGCATCTGATTGGAAAGTACAAAGGAACTTACAAAACTTGCCAGAATCAAAGCATTCATTTTCGGTGCATCCCAGCCTTCTCCCAAAAGCGATTTTGTACCAATGAGTACCTGTATTTCGCCGGACTGAAACATTTCCGTGATGATATGCACGATCGCATGTCTTATGGCATCCGTGATATGGATTACCAAATAGTTTTCATCATAGGAAAGCTCAGTAGCTATTGAAATTTTGTTGTGACAACATAAAAGATTAAAAACATTTTCTGAACCTTTAGGGATAATAACCAGACTTCCGGTAAGAACCCCTAATTTTTTATGATCGGTATTTTCTCTGCGCAACTTTTCAAAAATAGGAACCGCTCCGGTTTTATCAAGCTCAAAGCCGTTATGATGATGGCTGGCCAGAAATTCTTTTTTGATAAAGTCGGTAAGAATGAGCATTTTCAGATGATCACCCAGAACAGCATATTCAAAATTTACGATTTCTTTTATCCCTTCAAGTTTTCCTATACTTGAGTTTAATATCTGATTTACATTCTTATTGTCGAAAAAGCAAACCCTCTTGTTTTCCAGAAACCCGTTTCTTCTTAATTTGTTTTCCAGATGGCTCCGATGATCATCAAATTGTTTAAAATACAAGTCATCTGTAAAGAAATAAAAATCGAGCAACTCCTCAAGCCAGAAAAAATCAAATGCGGGTACCAATCTCTTTTCATCACCGATTATTTTAAAATGAATGTCTGCAATTTCCTTTCCCCTGAAGTTGAGATATACCAGACCTGCGGTGTACGAGGAAAGATGATCGTAAATCCATTCAAGGTACTGTTCCGGATTTTGGTAAAGCTCATGATTTTCCAGAGCGTGCAATAAAACTTTGTCATTTTTCACCTCTTCAAAGATGGTGCGGGCAAGGCGGTAATGGTTTTCAATGGTGTATTTTTCCTGTTCCGTCGGCGAAGTAAAATATACCAGATCCTGATGAGGGCAAAGATCTCCTTCGATCATCAGCTCCGGAACGGAAATTTCGATATCCACAGGACCGTTAAGCTGAATATATTTCTGCCATTCTGCCCCGGATACATCGAAAGGGGGAGTCGCCGTTAAAGCGATAACCTTTGGTGAGATTTCTTTTTTAAGATCGGTCAGGCTTTTCCACCATGCATTTTTTAAATGATGGGCTTCGTCCAGAATAAAAGTTTCAATCTTTTGCTGTTTTAATCTTCCTGCGATTTCAGAAAAATTGTTTTCAGCATATTCGGGATCAGGACCTTTTTCGTCAATCAATATCCTGGACTTCCTGGTGCAAGCTGCATGAAGTCCCTGATAAGTGGTTACCGTTACAAATCCCGGGGTATAAATATCATCGGAAACCCATTCCGGTAAATGTTCCGTATCCAAAAAGAGTTCCCGGAACCTTTGTATCCACTGGTTTCTGATGGCTAATGTCGGTGCTACAATCAGAGCAGGTTTATTAATCCGGAGCATCACTTCCAATCCCAGCACTGTTTTTCCTGAACCGGGTGGTGCTACAATATGAAGATGTCCATTTCTAAGATATTCATCAAAACGATTTAAAAAATTTCGCTGATAGGTTCTCCACTGAGATTTAAAATGGATTCCTGAAGGAAATGAGTTCATCCGGTTATTTTTTCAAAGCTAAAATATATTTATCAATATACAGCTGCTTTTCTTTAGATTTGTATTGCTGAATATACCGGGGATGTTCCAAAACTGTCATTTTCTCAAACAGATTCGCTTCCTGGTTGATCTTTCCAATGAAATCCGCATTCTTTTTACCCATGATAAAAACTTCGGAAGTATCCAGATTCAGGCTGAGGTGGTTTTTTAAAGAGTCGATCATAAAATCCTTAACCTCATTAAACAGGGCTTTATCATCATAATAATTGGCATTCACCCATCCGCTTTTCGATTTCCGGACGATGGCCAGCGGGAAAGGGGAATTGATATAGACTTCGCGGTAAAATTCTCCGGCACCGCCGTATTCCGCAATCATATCATAGACAAAGACCGAAGAAACTTCATGGGTATAGGCCGAGGTCATTTTAATTCCGCAGATGCTTTCCAGCCTTTTGGTATCGGTAAACGGAACACCGGTAACGCCGGAACCGTGGCGGCTGGGATTGATGCCCAGGAGAAATTTACGACGGTTGGAATCATTATAATACTTGCGGTAAAACTGCTTCATCACCTCCAGGGTTTCCGGATTATCCAGATACGGGTTCATGACCATGAAATCATCAGGCAGTTTTCCGCGGTAGTGGAGATTCTTATTGAATTCGATGACCTGTTCTGCAAAAGTTCTTTTCATATTTAATTATATAATTTAAACCGCGTCATCGTCGTCGTCGCCACTTAATGCCAGTTCAATATCGATAAACTGGATATACAAACCACAGATAAGGCCATTTTCGTCGTAGGCAAAATAGACAGGATAACTGCCATCTCCGAAACCGCTGGCAAACATCGGGATCTGATAAGCCGTTCCCGGAACCGTCCAATTGATCCAATCGCCGACTTCCCGCTGATTTGCGGGGTGCATTTCATAACTTTTTTTGAACAATTCGGCAAAATAATCATCATAAAGGTTATCTCCACTGAATTCTTTTACGAAACGATCAAAGGCGGAAAGTGCTTCAACATCGGCAATGCAGGCTAGCCCGGCATCTACATGGAACCCGAAGTAGTCATCCTGGTGCAAATCTTCAAGATTTTCGTTACCGATTAAAGCTTCCTGATAACGGACCGGCTTTTCCTCTGTAAATTTTACTTTTACCGCAGCATACCGGCTACCCCATTCATCAGATTTTACAACGGCAACCGTCACCGGGAAATTTCCTTTGGGAGCTTCTATAAAATAAGGCTTTTCACCAATATTCAGAAAAACCAGCGGATCCCTGACCAGTATTTTTCCGGTAGGAAGTGATACCTGGCCGATCTCCATCTTTTCCATAGGCAGGCCACAAACCTCATCCGAAGTAAAATAAGTCTCCAGATCGATCGGGCAAACCAGGATATTCTTTACTTCTTCATATTTTTCCCTCCAGCTTTCGTTCATCTTTAGAGTATATCATGTTAAATAATAATTGTTTATTCGGGATCAGAATATTCTTCCGGCTTCAATCCTTTAATGAAGGTTTCAAAGTCTTTCGCCAGAAATGTTTTTTTATAATCCGCTTCCTGATCCACATGTACTATTTCTGGCTCTCCGTCTTTTCCGCATCTGGAATAATCCAGCAGGATCATATCGTGTCCTGCAGAAGGACAGTCACAGAAATAAATTCCATCATCAGGATAGCCCCAATCTTCAATCATGAAGCGGCTCCCTAGCTCTCCGCAAAGTGCATACGTTTTTTCCCTTCCGATTCCCATAATCCCGGTAATGGCAATATGGTCATCTGCCCATGAAGTGCTTTCTGCCGTAGAAAAACAGCTCCTTTCCACCAATCCGCCATTACGGATGCGCATCAGTTCGATATAGGATGCCGGAAGTTTGTACCCCAGTTCCTGTTCTACCGAAAGAATGGTTTCCTCTTCCGGAAACGGTTCGGTGTAATCCCTTTCCGAATAACTGCTTTCATTCCAGAAACCGGTAAAATCAAAGTCTTTGAAAAATTGCTGTTCCATTTGGTTTGCATTAAAAAAGAGCCTCTGTAAAAAAGGCTCCCTTAAATTTATGAATTTTATTTTGCATTATACCAATCCAAACTGTTCGAAATGATGGGTAAAATGTTTTTTGTGCAACAGTTCCCACATTTCTTTATTCAGTTTTCCGAATACGAAATTCATATGTTCGGCCTGCGGATTTTCTTTATAATAAACGGAGAATCTTTTCAGGTTTTCCAGGAACGACTGTCTGGCAGCATCCAGGTTTTTATGCTTCAGTTCCGGCAGTGAACCATCGGCATTCAGGAACGGGGCCTGGAAATCTTTCGGCATTTTCCGGTGCGTGTATAGGGAATCCTGCCATTTTTCCAGCTGTTCTTCAGGAGTGAAGCATTGGTCGGCTTCCGGCTCGCCCAAACTTACCAGCAATCCATATTCCAGGTGCTCGATCATCTGCTGGGGAGACATTTTCCCCCACTGTGCAGACGTTTTCTCCGTTAAGCCATTCAGCATTTTCTGAATATGCTTTACATTAAGATCGATAAAAGGAGCATGTTTTGCCACCAAAGTCAGAATGGTAGCTACACAAACCACTTCTTCTCTCTGGTTTACCACTTCCACCAGCCATTTCACCACGCCTGAAGGAATATTTCTTCCCTTTACGCCACGGTTGATCTTTTCTTTCGCCGTTAAATACACAGTAATCGTATCTCCGGCATACACCGGTTTGAAGAATGAGCAGTTTTCCAGCCCGTAATTGGCAATCACCGGTCCTTTTTTTCCGGAAACAAACAATCCTGCCGCTGCGGAAAGGATGAAATAGCCATGAGCAACGGTCTTGTCAAAAATAGTTCCCGTTAAGCTTGTTGCATCGGTATGGGCATAAAAATGATCCCATGAAACATTGGAGAAATTCACGATATCCGCATCGGTAACGGTTCGTCCTGCCGTTTCGAGGGAATCACCGATTTCCACTTCTTCAAAATATTTACGGAACGGATGTTTGTCGGAATATTTCTTTTCGGCACCCTGCTGATAAACTTTGGTAATTGCCGTCAGGATATCCGGGGAACCTTGAATCGCGGTTTTCTGAAGGAAGAAATGAAGACCGTTCAGTCCGCCCATTTCCTCGCCTCCTCCGGCTCTTCCGGGACCGCCGTGCATTAGTGTCGGAAGCGGTGAACCGTGACCAGTGCTTTCTTTGGCATTATCCCGATTCAGAACGAAGATCCTTCCGTGCTGGGACGCCATCTTCCAGGAAGTTTCGGCTACGAATTTTTCATCGTGAGAAATGATGGATCCTACCAGACTTCCTTTTCCTCTCTTAGCCAGAGCCGCGGCTTCTTCCGCATCTTTATAAGGCATCAAAGTGGAAACCGGCCCAAAGGCTTCGACGTCATGAGAAATATTTTTTTCGAAAGGTTTATCGTTAAAGAACAATTTAGGGCTCATGAATGCACCGTTTTCATAATCCGCATCTACCAGTTCGTGCTGGCCGTCATAAATCAGTTCCGTTTCTGCTTTCAGTAAATTTACTTTTCTCAACACCTCATCATACTGTTGTCTGCCAACCAGAGACCCCATCTTAGTTTCCCGGCTTAACGGGTTTCCGATTTTGGTCTGGTCCAAAGCTTTCGATAAAGCCTGCTGAACATCGCCTACCAAATTCTCAGGAACGATGATCCTTCTGATGGCCGTACATTTCTGGCCGGCTTTGGTGGTCATCTCATTACGGACTTCCTTGATGAATAAATCGAATTCCGGCGTGCCCGGTTTTGCTTCCAGTCCTAAAATGGAACAGTTCAGGGAATCGGCTTCCATATTGAAACGGACGGCATTGCCTGCCACCGACGGCAATGATTTTAATTTCCTTCCTGTTGTCGCCGAACCGGTAAAGAGTACGGAATCCCCATCCTGAACGTAATCCAGGATATTTCCCGGTTCCCCGCAGACCAGCTGTAAGGCTCCTTCCGGCAACAGGCCGCTTTCGATCATATCCTGGAATACCGCATTGGTAAGATAGGAACCGAACGGTGAAGGCTTCACAATAGAAGGAACCCCCGCCAATAATGAAGTTGACAGTTTTTCCAGCATCCCCCAAACCGGAAAGTTGTAGGCATTGATCTGGATGGAAACTCCTTCACTCGGCGTTAAGATATGGGTTCCCAGGAAAGTTCCGTTGGCCGATATTTTCTGGGTTTCCCCATCTACCCAGAACGGTGTGTTCGGAAGCATTCTCTTGGCCAGTCCGGAATAGGTAAAGAACGTCCCGAAACCTCCTTCGATATCCACCCACGAATCCACATGGGTTGCTCCGGTTTTGTAGGACAATTCGTAGTATTTTTTCTTTCTTTCGAGAAGGTAAAGCGCTACCTTTTTCAGTATTTCCCCACGGTCGTAGAACGTCATGGACGAAAGGTTCTTGTACCCCACAGTTCTTCCGTAGTCCAGGGCTTGTTCGAAATTAAGTCCTTCGGTATCCGAAACGGCTACCTGCTCGCCTGTCACGGCATTATACAGAGGAATCCCGTTTCCGGTACCTTCAATCCATTCGCCGTGGATATAGTTTTTCAGTTTTTGCATATCGTTTTAATTTAACCATGTATCAATATAACCGTTTACCAATGGTTATATTTTTACACTGGTATATTGGTCTATTTATTTTTTCGGTTCCTGATAGGGAAATAATTTCACCAACCCTTCGTACAAGCTTCTGTGCAAAATGGTCGCGTGATTATCCGTTTCCATCATTTTATATTCTATTTTCCAGTTTTTCTTATTTGCTTTTTTCAGCACATCGTACAGGTTTTCAGCGTCTTTTA
>JAKOOG010000285.1 GCA_022701545.1 Weeksellaceae bacterium
CCATTTCTTCGGGCTGGTATCCTACCACGGCAGAACGTTGGACCGTTAAGGAAGCCGTATCGATTTCTACCACTTTGCCTAAAGGCGCATTGGGATTTACTGAAACCGGGCCGGCATAGCTGGAGGCGTACGCTTTACCATTCTTAAATATAATATAACGGCAGATTTCGAGACTGATGGTTTTAATTCTTTTAGCTGTTTTAGCATCCAGTACTTCAATTTTATTGGATACGTTGATGACTGCGTACAATTTACTTCCGTAAATCTGGATATCGTTCCCTACATCGCCCAGCTCCTTGACGACATTCGGGTTGATTTCTGCATAAATATTCCGGTGATAAGTTCCCGTGGTATAATCAAAGAAATCAAGGGTCGCTTTGTTGCTGCCCATATTTCCTTCATTCAAC
This sequence comes from Weeksellaceae bacterium, assembly GCA_022701545.1. Taxonomy (GTDB): domain Bacteria; phylum Bacteroidota; class Bacteroidia; order Flavobacteriales; family Weeksellaceae; genus Chryseobacterium. The sequence continues at coordinate 408 of JAKOOG010000285.1, forward strand.
ACATAAAATCCTTTAATAGCGGTATTTTCCGGCTGCGCGAGACCGCTTTCAGTCTCTTCACGGTTAATGTATTCATCCGTCCTGCAGGAAACGAGCGTAACCAATAAAATAAGGATCAGGTAAAAGTTCGGTTTTTTCATAGGGTAAAGCTTAGAATGAATCGGAAGGTCCGGCCGGGCATCGGATAATTCAAGACCACATCATAGTATTGGTTGAAAATATTATTGATTTCAAAGCTGGCCTTGAACTGATGTTCTTTCCAGTTTATTTTCCGCTGAAAAGACAGGTCATGCGTATACCAGGGCTGAATATAATTGTACTGAATATTGTTCTGGTTGACATCATAACGCCCACCAACATAAATAAAACTGTAATTGAAGCTCCAGTTCTTGTAATCTGCCATTACTGAAAGCGAGCCGCTGTGCCAAGGGGTATATGGAATCTGATGACCGAAATAAGATTCTTGCCGGTCTGAAAAGTCCCTTGCCCGCTGAAAAGTGTAGCTCAACAAAGGACGGACTTTCACTTTCCCGAACAGCAGGTCAGCCTGTAGATTGACATCCGTTCCCAGGATTTCAACTTCTCCCAGGTTCAGCATCAGCCACCGGAACATGCTCCCGTTCGGGGCCGCAATAATTTTATCTTCGACCTTGTTGAAATATCCGTCTGCCTTCACAGAAATGCTTTGCAAAACAGATTTCGAAAACCCTTTGGAGTAGGAAAACCCAAGGTTGTACTGAGTGGTAAACTCAGGTTTTAGCGAGATGCTCCCGATCATCGTATAATACAGGTCATTGAAAGTGGGCATCCTGAAAATCCTTTTGTAAAAAGCCCTTACCGTAAAATCTTTTCCTGCAAACGGCTGATAGCTCAGGAACGCTGAAGGGGTCCATTCCGTTCTGTCGGGTGAGGCCGTATTTTTTTCCACGGTTTCGGAAACAAAAGTTCCCAGTACACTTCCCAGGAATTTCAGGCGGTGCCAGCGGTAGGTCGTTGCCAAAGCGGCCAAAGTGGTATACCGTACGGGATAAGGAAAATTGACCAGGTCTGCATCCAGATTATTATACTGGAAATCGATGCTTGCGCTGACGTCCCAATCTGAAGTAAGTGAAAGCAAATTCGAGTTCGATACATAAATTTCCCTCTGGATGTATTGGTTCTGAATTTTTATGGATGAAACGGTATCGGTATAATGCGTATAATCATAGGCAAACTTGGCCTTCAGCTGGGTTTCCAGTTTCGGGAATATTTTTTTCCTGAAGCTTCCCTGAATAAAAAAATTTTCATCCGTCTGTCTTTGTCCGCGGCCGTTGAAACGGTTGTTGACAATAGCGGCCGGGATTCCGCGGTCGGACAGGTAGCCGTATCCCCTTACATTCCAGCTTCCGTTGCTGAGGGCGCCATTCATGCTTGTTTCAAAGCGCTTGGCCCGTATGTCGGAATCCAGCCTTTTGGCAATCGTATCGTAAGCCACTTCGCCATCAGGATATTTTTTCCGGTACCGGTATTTGTACATGCCGTCACTCTGCAGAAATTCCGAACTGAAGCTCGCCGAAATGTTTTCTGAAATTTTTTGTTCTACGCGGAAGGAAGGATTAAAAAGATCAATGGAACTGTTCTTGGATCTCATCACAAGATTCGTTTTCGTCCTACCTTTAAATACCGGGATTTTCGGCTGCAGGTAAATGGATCCCGAAGAGCCGAAATCTCTGGCCGGCTGGAAAATTTCGCTTTTCTGCCCGTTGTATAAAGAGATTTCTTCCAGGTCGTCGAGTGAATATCTTCCCAGATCCACAACTCCGTTTTGGGCATTCCCGATCTGGATCCCATCATAGAACACTCCGACATGCTGGCTTCCCATGCTTCGGATATTAATGGTTTTCAAACCGCCGATTCCGCCGTAATCCTTGATCTGGACTCCGGAGAAATACCGCAGCGCATCGGCCACCGACCGGCTGTTCAGCCTTTCAAGTTCTTCACCTGATAAGACCTGTGCAGGAAGTATTTCCTTAAAGTTTTTCTTCTTCAGCGCAACCGGAACAATTGTCTGTTCCTTAAGGGTATCTTTTCTGGATTGTGAAAAAACAAGTGCAGTGGCCAGTACAAAAATTGTGCAGACCATCTTCTGAAACGAGGATGTAAAAAATGTGGTCACCATTAGCTTACCAGGGATAATGATGACGCTAACGGATATAAGAATACAGCGATTAAGCACAGCTTTATCCTGCACAGAATCAATGATGTCCTAAGCTTTATTCCACGAAAGCGTCAAACGATAAATGATCCGGCAGGTCTTCTGACTTACTCCATTTCTAAAATCCTTCCCATTAAAAAACAGTGGATGTTGTCTTCAGAAACTTTTTGATGGAGCTTACAGCAGCGGGTCTGTCCCGGATTTTCACCGGATTCCCTTTTAAGCGCTTTTTACGGCTCACCAGACTGCGGCAAAGATAGAAAAATAATTCACAGATACAGTATTTAAATTAAAATATTGATTTTCAGTTAAATTCATTTACTAAAACATTCTGTTTCAATGATAAGCCGGGGTTCCGGTAATGCTTCCACAGGCAGAATTGAAATTTTCATAATCCGGTTTTGCTCCCGATTGCTGGTTCAACCTTCTATAAAAAGGCCAGCTTTGGATAAGTAAGCCGGCCTGTCTTCAAAGGTTTTCAAGATCAATTTTTGTAGGCAATACTTATTATTTTAATCCTTTGTTTAGCCTTTTAAACAAATGCCCTTGTTACTGAATAAGTGTGGTATAAACATTTTAGATCCCGATATTCAGAAAAATGCTGAAGCGGGATTTTGCCTCAATATCCCCTCCGGCCAGATGAGAATACACCGGAAGCATCACTTCACTGCCCAGGCTGAATTTTTCGTATGAAGTTTCAAAACCCAGCCTTCCATACAAAGCACTTCCCGCGGTTTTGGGCATTACTTCCCCGAACTGTCTGTTCCAGTCGTAGACCTCACCCTGCATCCCCAACTTTCCGGAAAAAATGCTGTTTTCAGATTCCCAAAGCCTGTAAAATCCTGTCGCTGCATAATTCCACTGATTCCCGAAACGGTAGTGCTTTTTATTTTCTGTCTTCAAAGTATAATCTGTGTTCAGCAACACCGCCAGTTTATTTTTCTGAAATTTATAATTCAGAATCATCTGGTAGTCCCAGCTTCCCGTTCCCAGCTGAAAGCTCGGATTGACTCCCGAAATTCCTTTTTCATCAAATTTTCCGATTGGGATCTTCATTCCAAGACCTCCGTTCAATTGATGAGAAGAGTCTTTGGAATCGATCAACTGATAAATTCCCATCACATTCGCATCACCGATTCCATGGATGCCAATGTCTCCCTGCAATGTTTTTTTAGTGTGAAACTGAAACGGAATACTTGCATAAACATTCACATTTTTAGCAACCGGAATTTTTCCCCAAAGCTGAATGGTATTGAAATACTGATCCTGTGTAAGATCATGAACAAATAAATTTTCTTTCGCCTTATAATACTGGGCAAAATATTTAACCCCGATAAACTGGGGATTCAGCAGTGATTCAAATCCGGAAGAACCGTTTCCGGCTGCACACCCGCAGGCGTCGCAGTCTTCTAGAGCAACGGCATACCCATCACGCGGAATGGAAATACTGTCGCTGACCGTCCCGGCATACATGGCCTGGATCATCATCAGCGCCATCAATACAATTATCTTCTTCATATCAACTGCTTTATTCTGCAAATGCCGGATTGGTGATGAATTTTTTATCGGATAGGGTTTTCAGGAAAGATATGATCCACTGTTTTTCCTGGACAGTCATCGCAATTCCGGTATGTCCGTTCTGCTTCAGCTCAGGATCAAGGTTCGGGTTATCGCTAACACCATCCGAATAGAAATTGAGCACTGCTTCCAACGAATAAAATCTTCCGTCATGCATATAAGGCGCCGTATATTCTATATTGCGCAGGCTTGGCACCCTGAATTTCATCCGGTCGGCAGGATCGAGCGTTACACGGTAACGGCCTTCATCTTTAAACTGGGTATTGTAGTACATCCCGGTGTTCCTGAAACTTTCGTCGGTAAACAATTCCCCATGGTGACAGGAAGCACATTTCTGCTGAAAAAGATGCATTCCCTGAGCTTCTTCTGTCGAGAAACTTTCTTTTCCCTGCTTCATCCGGTCGTATTTGGAATCAGCAGAAACCAGCGTAACCATGAACTGCGACAAAGCTTTCAGCACTCTTTCTCCCGTAATGTTTTCATCACCGTAAGCAGCCTTGAATAATTTTTTATATTTCGGATCGGCATTCAATTTGGAAACGGCTTCCGGCATTGAACTGTCCATTTCATCTTCGTTGGTGATCGGAATAATGGGCTGCTCATTTAAATTGTGGATCACCCCGTCCCACATATACCGTTTCAGGAAAGCCATATTCTGGATCGGCGGTGCATTCCTGATCCCGGTCCGGTCATCTACGCCGTGGCTTACCGGATGGCCATGATGGGTAAAAGCGTTTTCCTGGATGTGGCAGAAGCCGCAGGAGATGGTATTGTTCCGGGAAAGCCGGCCTTCATAAAACAATTTCCTCCCTAACTCCACTCCATTCTTTGTAACCGGGTTCCCGGAAGTATCAAAAGTCATCGCAGGAAAATACGAAGGAAACGAAACGTTGTAAGCCTCATTTTTTTCCAATGGCTCGATCACTTCACCGGAACACGACACAAACATTGTAAAAAGAGGAACAGCAAGCAGGATTTTGACTATTTTAATCATTGTGAACATGGTCTGCTTTAAACATTTTCGTCAGGTTATCAGTTATCCTGACCAAGTGCGGTCCGGAACCCATCATCATATCGTTCGTAGGATCCAGAACAAGCGGATTTTCCCCGCTTAGATACTGGTTGAAATCTGCCAGAATATGAATTGAAGGCCTGATTTGTCCGGTCACCCTTGCGGTGGTAGGAAGATCCAGAGTGATTTCGCGGTAAAGATCGG
>JAKOOG010000291.1 GCA_022701545.1 Weeksellaceae bacterium
AATTTTCAAAACCATCAGCAACTTCCAGCAGGGCATCCGGATGAAATTTACCGGAAGTTTGTCCTGATTTTCAGTCCTAGACTATTGATTATTCTTTTGGTTGTTAGATGGAAATAAGCATTAGGCCTAGAAAGAATAACCGCAGTTTCACTAGCACTAATTCAGGAATAGTTAATCATTTGATTTTCTTTGTCTAAACATCCGGCTTCATCAGTTAAAGGCACAGCATAAGGTCCTGAAAGCACGGCTTACATCAGCATCGGATCCAGCCAGTGACGGAAAAATTGTAATGAGGTGTATGATCTGATCTTTTATATTTAAAAATACAGCATAAAGTCCTGAAAGGACCGGTTCACCTCAGCATCGGGTGAAGCCCGATGAGACAATGAGTTACGTACCCTGCCTGTTGATTCAGACACCGGTTCCGGTTTTTGCGTTAAAATACAATGATATTAAATTTCAACATCCTGTAACAATTCGTAAGAGTGATTCACTAATCATTAAAAATAAGCTAATGAAATTGTTAAAACTTCTTCCCGTATTGCTGTTTTTGCAGCCGGTCTTTTCAAATGCCCAACAGAATGTTCAGACACCGGAAAAAAATCAGATTGACCGTACTTTGATTAAAAACGAAAACTATTCAATGGTATGGTATGCACTGAAGGATACGGCAAAAGTGGAAATCGGTAAGGTGGATACGCAGATCCTGAAATCGGGCAACCGCATTACGGTAAATTCGACGGTTAAAATGAAGAACATGCCGGACTGGAAAGACGAAACCGTAGCCGGGTTCCCGGACTTTGCTCCGGTAAAACATACCTCTTTCAATGTGCAACGGGATATGCTGCTGGATTTTGAGAAACCCGATACCGTGACCGGATATTATCTGGATAAAACCAAAAACAGCAGGACGGAAATCAGTGAAACCACTGCCGGAAAATTCTTTGACAGTAATCTGTATACTCAGCTGATCCGTTGGCTTCCGCTAAAAGAAGGCTATACCACCGAAATGGCCATCTTCGATTACAACCCGGCCTCGGGAAAAGGAATCATGAAAGCGTATGTAACCGGAACAAAAAAAGGGACTTACAAAAACAAACCGGTATGGATGGTTTCCGTAACGGATGATATTTCCCAGAAAAAAGCCGTAAGTACCTATTTCGTTGACAGTAAAACCCGCGAACTCCTGAAACAGGAAGTGGATATGGGTCCGAGGAAAATGGTAATGGAAAGACTATAATTAAACCTTTAAAAAAAAGCCTTTCAGCGTTTCAAGCGGTGAAAGGTTTTTTATTTGCAGCCTTTGAAATTTAATTCAAATAAAGTTTGAAAGGCATAAAGTTATTTAATCCTGATTTAAGTAATGCTTACATAAGCAGTTTAAAAACCAGAGATTTTACAAACTTCTATATTCTTATCTTTATTTTGCAACATACAATATCCTGTGGCCCTGACTCTGCTCAGTCATCAGGATTACGGCAAAATTAGGAAGTAAAAAGTCAAATATTTTTAAGAATTTTTGCGGACTTTTTCAGCATCCCGGCATTCAACTTTACTATGCAGCATCAGGATCTTTTGTTTCTTTATGGTTAAAAAAGACCTATATTTTAAACATAAATCCCTGGGAAATCTTTTTATTGTATTTCTTCTCATCGAAACGGTACAGGAAAGACCCTTTTTTAGATGAGGTCATATCTTTTTCATCCGTTTTCACCAGGATATCCATCCCGTTGATCTTGCTGGTGAAGTTCCGTTTGTCGAAGGTATCACTGAAAATCGCTTCGTACAGATTCTGGAGGTCCTTCATGGTAAATTTTTCCGGCAGCAGCTCAAAACCAATCGGGCGTGTAGATGCTCTCCGCCTCAATCTCAGCACAGCATCCTTTACCATTTCATTATGGTCAAAAATAAGGTTCGGCGCATTCTGAAGATCAAACCACTGGGCGTTGTAGTTTTCATTGATCTGGAGATTCTTTTCAATATGGATCAGGGCATAATAGGAAATTGAAATAATCCGTGCGGTCGGCTCTCTTTGGATTTCGGTATAGGAATTGAGCTGTTCCAGGTAAATATTTTCAAGGCCGGTAAGGGTATGGAGAACCCGCTGAGCCGCTTCATCAGCTGTTTCCTCATTGCCAACAAATCCTCCCATCAGGGACCATTCTCCGAGTTGGGGCTCAAAATTCCTTTTAACGAGAAGGATTTTAAGATGCTCACCGTCAAATCCGAATATAATGCAGTCTACTGCTACCAAATGTCTGGGATATTGTGAATAATCCTGTTCCATCGTACTCTTTTGTACAAAGATAAAGCTTTTATGACGGGAAGTCCGGAAACAAATGTATTTTTTACACTTTTGTAAGGAATCTTTTGTATTCTTTAAAAATATTGCGTCTCAGAATGCTTTTTGGGAATCAGTAATGCGTTTTAAATCTGAAAAAACGATGCAAAACACATTAAATCTGTATGAATACAATGTTAAAATTATGTTAAAGTTTAATAATTTGTAAATTGAACTTATAGAAAATCATTTTTCATGCTTAATCTTAAAAATACGATAAGTATTTCCGTATATAATTGCCAATTTAAAACAAATACTTCTTATCTGTTTTAAACAGTGCCGGTTTGAAGGTATTAATCTGATTTACGCAATTGTTAATAATCTTATATTTTATGATAAGGTAGAGGTGTTTTACCTGTTATAAGGTCCGGCAGGAATAAGGTTTTTGGCGGGTCCGCTTCCTTGTTTTTGTAAATTGTTTTGTATATAGATTCTTTCCGTTATTTTAGAAATGTTGAAATAACATTTATTCATGAACACAAAACTGTCCTTTTTATTTCTGGGTTTTGCTTCAGTTGCCTTTGCTCAGGTGAAAAAAAGCATTGAATACTTCCCGCTGAATACCGTGCAGTTGACAGAAAGTGTCTTCAACAAAGCCATGCAGGCAGACAAAGGGTACATCATGGCGATGGAACCGGACCGGTTGCTGGCGCCCTTCCTTAAAGAAGCAGGCCTTACCGCAAAAGCTGCTAATTATCCCAATTGGGAAAATACCGGACTGGACGGGCATGTCGGCGGACATTATCTTTCAGCGCTGGCACTGATGTATGCTTCCACCGGTGACACCCAAGTAAAGAAACGTCTCGATTATATGATCGATGAACTGGAGCGCTGCCAGAAAGCTTCAGGCAACGGTTATGTTTCCGGGATTCCAAACGGAAAAAAAATCTGGAACGAAATTGCAGAAGGAAATATCCGGGCTTCAGGGTTCGGCTTGAACGACCGTTGGGTACCTTTATACAATATCCATAAAACCTATTCCGGACTGCGTGATGCTTACTGGTATGCAGGAAGTGAGAAGGCGAAAGAGATGCTGATACGATTAACGGACTGGATGGCCGGTGAAGTATCCGGACTTACGGATGAACAGATCCAGGACATGCTCCGGAGTGAGCACGGCGGGCTGAATGAAGTCTTTGCCGATGTATATGATATTACAAAAAACAAAAAATACCTTCAGCTGGCACACCGGTTTTCGCATCAGGCGATCCTGAATCCGCTGCTGAACGGGGAAGATAAACTCACGGGAATCCATGCCAATACGCAGATCCCGAAAGTCATCGGCTACAAACGCATTGCCGATCTTGAAAATAATGCCTCCTGGAATGCCGCAACCGATTTTTTCTGGCACAACGTTACCGAAAAAAGGTCTTCCGCCATCGGGGGGAACAGTGTAAGTGAGCATTTCAATCCGGTAAACGATTTCAGCAGCATGATCAAGAGTATCGAAGGCCCTGAAACCTGCAATACCTATAATATGCTGAAGCTGACGGGACAGCTGTTTGCCACGCTGCCCAAATCCTACTATATGGATTATTACGAGCGGGCACTGTACAATCATATCCTGTCCACGGAGAATCATGACAAAGGTGGATTTGTATATTTCACACCGATGCGTCCGGGACATTACAGGGTGTATTCGCAGCCGCAGACCAGCTTCTGGTGCTGCGTCGGGTCAGGAATGGAAAACCACGCCAAATATGGCGAAATGATTTATGCGCATACGGATAACGACCTGTATGTAAACCTTTTTATTCCGTCCGTTCTTAAATGGGCGGAGAAAAAAATGGTGCTGAGACAGGAAAACAGCTTTCCGCAGAATCCTTCTACAAAGTTGATTTTTGAAGTAGCTCCTAAATCCGAAGTCAACCTTAAACTGAGAGCACCGGAATGGACGAGCGCTTCACAAATAACAGTTTCCATTAATTCAAAAAACATACATGTACCTGTCGATGCCGACGGTTATATCAATATCAAAAGGAAGTGGAAAAGAGGCGATGCCGTAGAAATGCAAATGCCGATGCACCTTACCGCAGAGCAGCTGCCTGATCAGTCGGATTATTATGCCTTTAAATACGGTCCTGTAGTTCTGGCCGCTCCGTACGGAAAAGAAAACCAGCAGGGGCTTCTGGCCGATGACAGCCGCGGCGGTCATATCGCCCATGGTCCGCAGATTCCTCTCAATGAAATTCCTGTGATCGAAGGCAATGCTTCGGAAGTGCTGAGCCACGTGCAGCCGGTAAACGATAAAAACCTTGTGTTCAGCATCAACGGATTGTATCCTTCCGAAAAGTTCGGCAAAGGGCTTCAGCTGGTTCCGTTTTACACCATTCAGGAAGAACGGTACATCCTGTACTGGCCGCAGGCAGACCGGGATAAGATACAAACTGTACAGAAACAAAGAGCCCAGGAAGAAGCCGAAACCAGAAAGCTTGATCTGATTACCGCCGATAAAATCCAGCTGGGGGAACAGCAGCCGGAATCCGATCATTTTTTTGAAAGCAAAGATTCCAATACGGGATATATGGAAGACCGCCATTTCCGTGATGCCAAAGGCTGGTTCAGCTACCGCATGAAAAATCCCGGCAAAAATGCAGCGTATCTGTATGTTTTGTATTTTGACAATAATGCCGGACGTATGATGAATGCTGAAATCAACGGTAAAAAAATCATTGCTAAAAAACTTGAAGGCAAAGCCGGGAATTCACCGCAGTACCTGCTTTTACCGGTGCCGGATTCCGAGAAAAACAAAGAAAGCCTTACGGTAAAATTCTATGCAGAAGATCAGTCCATGACCTCAAGAATCATTGAAGTCCGTCTCCTCACCCAAAACTATGAAAAACTTATTAAGTAAATTGAATAACAGATCCTATCATTCCATGAATATCCATAAGTCTAAAACAGCCTCTTTTCTGATTGTCAGTATTTTCAGCCTTTCCATGATGGAAGCTAAAGTAAAGCTTCCTGCATTGGTTTCGGACGGGATGATCCTGCAGCGGAACATGCCGCTGAAAATCTGGGGCTCTGCCGATGCCGGTGAAAAGGTAAACGTAAAATTTTTAAACAAGACCTATACCACCAGCGCCGACAAAAGCGGCAACTGGAACATCATGCTTCCCGAACTGAAGGCCGGAGGACCGTATGTTATGACGATCAATGAAATCACGTTGAAAGACATCCTGATCGGCGATGTATGGGTGGCTTCCGGGCAATCCAATATGGAGCTTCCGATGCGAAGACTCACCCCTTTGTACGGTGAAGAGATCAAAAAGGCCAGCAATAAAAACATCAGGTTCTTCACGGTGCCGCAAAAATACAATTTCAAAACACCGCAGACGGAACTCGACGGCGGTAAATGGCAATCTACCGATCCGCAGACCATTCTTGATTTTTCGGGTGTAGCTTACTTTTTTGCCAAAGAAATCAATGCTGAGAATAAAGTTCCGGTGGGTATCATCCACACCAGCCTTGGCGGATCTCCGGTTCAGGCCTGGATGGATACGAATTCCCTTAAAAAATATCCAGAGTATCTGGAAGAAGCCAAAAAATGGCAGAGTGATGAACTGATTAAATCCACCGAATCCGATGAGCAGGCGGCCAGCAGAGCCTGGTATACCGAGCTTGACCAGAATGATCCGGGATTGGCACAGCACTGGGAAAAAGCGGATGTTGATGATTCCGGGTGGAAAACGATGAAGGTTCCCGGATCCTGGGAAGACCAGGAAGGATCGTTTGACGGAACGGTCTGGCTGAGAAAAGAAATCAATGTGCCGGCCGGATCATCCGGAAAACCTGCATTTTTAAACTTAGGAAGGATCAAGGATGCCGATGTTACTTATATCAACGGCGTGAAAGTAGGAAATGTAACCTATGAATATCCGCCGCGCTGGTACGATATTCCGGCAGGCGTGCTGAAAGACGGAAAAAACATCATCACCGTCCGGATCACCAACGGAAGCGGAAGAGGACAGTTCATCGCCGATAAACCGTATTACCTGGAAGTCGGAGGACAGAAAATAGACCTTACCGGAAACTGGAAATATAAAGTCGGGGCAAAAATGTCAAGAGTAGCTCCCGGACAGACCTTTATCCGATGGAAACCGACCGGGCTGTACAATTCAATGATCAATCCGCTCACCAATTATAAAGTAAAAGGATTCCTCTGGTACCAAGGCGAAAGCAATACCGGAAAGCCTAAAGAATACGGCGACCTGTTGACTACCATGATCACCGACTGGCGCAACAAATGGAATGAGCAAAACGCACCTTTCCTGATTGTGCAGCTCGCCAACTTCATGGAAACCAAAAGCCAGCCGATTGAAAGCAACTGGGCTGAACTGAGGGATCAGCAGCGCTTGGTCTCCCAAACCGTTCCGAATACCGGACTGGCCGTAACCATCGATGTAGGAGAGTGGAACGACATCCATCCTCTGAATAAAAAAGCAGTCGGTGACCGCCTGGCTTTCCAGGCCCTGAAAATAGCCGATAAAAAGAAGATCATCGCCGACGGACCGGTATACGAATCCATGAAAACCAAAGGCAACAAAGTGGTTCTTTCCTTTAAACCAGAAACAGATAATCTTGCACAGGTTGCTGAACTGAAAGGCTTTGCCGTAAAAAGTTCAGACGGAAGATGGGCCTGGGCTAAAGCAAAAACCGAAGGTGAAAAAGTTATTGTCTGGAACGATGACGTTAAAGATCCGGTAGCCGTACGTTACGACTGGGCCGATAACCCGGACGGCAATCTCAAGAACAAGGCCGGGCTTCATGCTTCACCGTTTACCACAGAAAAAAATTAATTTAATCTTCATATTTTAAAAATGAATAATTATCCACAGAAAATATCAGTATCAGAAAAAATAGGCTACAGCTTAGGTGACCTTGCGGCCAATCTTGTTTTTCAGACCCTGGTGACGTACCTCGCTTACTTTTATACCGATATTTACGGACTGAAGCCGGAAGACGCTTCCATCATTACCCTTATTGTCGGGCTCATCGCCGGGTTCGGATTCAATCCGGTCATCGGTGCTCTGGCAGACCGTACCAAAACCAAATGGGGGAAATTCCGGCCGTGGATTTTATTTACAGCCGTTCCCTTAGGAATTGCCGCCCTTCTTGCCTTCAGCACGCCCGGGTTTTCGTATAAAGGGAAAATGATCTACGCAGCGATTACGTATTCCCTGCTTTTATTGCTGTATGCGGCCAATAACCTGCCATACGCCGCATTGAGCGGAGTGATCACCGGAGATATGGGTGAGCGAAACAGTATTTCTTCCTACCGTTTCGTAGCCGTAATGTTCGCCCAATTCTTCGTGCAGGTATTCATGCTTCCGATCATCCTGTCCGCAGGGCATGGCGACAAAGCAGCGGGCATTGAAACGGTAATGACCTGGCTGGCGATCATCGGTTCGGTCATGTTGCTGATTACTTTTTTCACCACGAAAGAAAGAATCATTCCGACTTCCGATCAGAAATCCAGTCTGAAAGAAGACCTGAAAGATCTTTCCAAAAATAAGCCGTGGATCATCATGCTTACCGTAACGGCACTGATTTTCATAACCCTGGCGATGAAAGGAGGATCTTATGTGTATTATTTCAACAATTATGTGGATGAACCGGCTCTGGCCTCTTTCATTTCACCGATCACCGATTTTTTCAATTCCATCGGGATGAATTTCTTTGGGGAAGACCCGAGATCAGCCGGATTCGGTTTGTTTAATGCCGGCGGGATCATTATGATGATCGTCGGAATTACTTTCTCCAAAAGATTTGCCGATAAATACGGAAAGAGGGATGCTTTTATCGCTTCCCTGTTTATTTCCACCTTGTTCGTACTGGCATTCATATTTTATCCGCCGAAAGCGGTCGGCATAATGTTCCTGTCACAGATCCTTCACGGATTCTTCTACGGGATCAGCACTCCGCTGCTTTGGGCCATGATTGCCGATGTAGCCGACTATTCCGAGTGGAAAAACAACCGACGCGCAACGGCGATTATCTTTTCAGCCATGATGGTTGGATTAAAGGTAGGTTTGAGCATCGGAAGTTCATTGGTTTCGTCCATCATCGGACATTACGGTTACATTTCTTCAGAAGGCGCCGAAAATGTGATTCAACCGGGAACCGTAGCCACCGGAGCCAAGATGCTGGTGAGTATTTTCCCGTCCATTCCGTTCTTCCTGTCCTGCGGTCTGTTGTTTTTCTATAAAATCAACAAAAAGATGGAAGTGCAGATCGAGCAGGATCTTAAAGAAAGAAGAACAAAAGAGAATTAATAAGATCCTAAACTTTGAGCTCCGTAGGAGCGACCTGTTAACAGGAAAAATAGGAAATCATCCATCAAGCCTCGTAGAGGCGGCCTGTTAATAGACGGATAAATTGTAAAAAAATAATTATGAAGAAAGCCATTGCATTATTAGGAATTTTAGCCCTTACGGTTTCGTGTAAAACATCACAGACCGGATCTTCCGGCAATTCCCTGAAAGATGCCTTTAACAATAAATTCTACATCGGAACGGCAATGAGCCTTCCGCAGATCGACGGGACTGACGTAAAATCCGATGACATCATCAGAAAGCAGTTCAGCTCCATCGTGGCCGAAAACTGCATGAAATCCATGTTCATCCAGCCGCAGGAAGGTAAATTTTTCTTCGGTGATGCCGATAAATTTGTAGCGTTCGGAGAAAAAAACAAGATGTTCATCATCGGCCATACGCTGATCTGGCATTCGCAGCTGCCAAAATGGTTTTTCGTAGGCAAGGACGGCAAAGATGTTTCACCGGAAGTACTGAAACAACGCATGAAAAGCCATATTTCCACGTTGGTGGGCCGGTACAAAGGCCGGGTAAAAGGCTGGGACGTGGTGAATGAAGCCATTATGGAAGACGGAACGTACCGGAAATCAAAATTCTACGAAATCCTGGGTGAGGAATTTATTCCATTGGCTTTTCAGTATGCACAGGAAGCCGATCCGAATGCCGAATTGTATTACAACGATTATAACGAATGGTTCCCGGAAAAGGTAAAAACCGTCAATAAAATTGTTAGAAATTTGAAATCCAGAGGGATCCGGATCGATGGAGTAGGCATGCAGACCCACATTGGACTCGACAATCCGAAACTGGAAGAATACGAAAAAGCCATTACCGATTACGCGTCAGCCGGTGTAAAAGTAAATGTTACCGAAATGGAAATCAGTGCCCTGCCTTCACCTTGGGGAACTTCGGCCAACGTTTCCGACAAAGTGGAATACGAAGCGAAAATGAACCCTTATACCAAAGGGCTTCCGGAAAATGTTCAGAAAGAATGGGAAAACCGGTACCTGGATTTCTTCAGGCTGTTCCTGAAACACCAGGACAAGATCAGAAGGGTAACCCTTTGGGGCGTTACCGACAACCAGTCATGGAAAAACGACTTCCCGGTAAAAGGCAGAACCGATTATCCGCTCCTGTTTGACCGGAATGACCAGGCAAAACCGGTGGTGAAGAAAATCATTGATCTGACAAAAGAAAAATAATCATCTGTCAATCAAAACCTCATAGGTTTCTAAAACCTATGAGGTTTAGTACAACCAACCTCCAAGGTTTTCAAAACTTTGAAGGTTTAAAATACAAGACATATCCTCTACCAATCTATTATCTAAAAAAGTCTAAACTATAAAAAATGAACAAAGCAAAATACCTTTTCCCGAAAGATTATATGGCCGATCCTTCCGTACACGTTTTTGAAGGCAAACTGTATATCTATCCGTCCCACGACCGTGAAAGCGGCATTGAAGAAAACGACAACGGCGATCATTTCGATATGAATGACTACCATGTTTTCTCCCTTGATAGTGTGGAAAACGGGGAGATTACGGACCACGGGGTAGTACTTTCGGTAAAGGATATTCCATGGTCGGGAAGACAGTTGTGGGATTGTGACGTCGCCCATAAAGACGGTAAATATTATATGTATTTTCCGTTAAAAGATAAAAATGACATTTTCAGGATCGGCGTAGCGGTAAGCGATAAGCCATACGGGCCTTTCGTTCCGGAAAAGCATCCGATGATGGGAAGCTACAGCATCGACCCTTGCCTGTTTGAAGACAATGGGAAGCATTACATGTATTTCGGAGGCATTTGGGGCGGACAGCTGCAGCGTTACCGAAACAACAAAGCCCTTGAATCTGCTGTAATCCCGAATGACAACGAGCCTGCGATTCCTTCCAAAGTAGTGATGTTAAGTGACGATATGATGGAATTCGGTGAAGAACCGAAAGATATCATGATCCTTGACGAAAACGGGAACCAGTTACTTCACGGCGATAAGCACCGGTTTTTCGAAGCTTCCTGGATGCACAAATATAACGGGAAATATTATTTCTCCTATTCGACGGGAGATACCCACCTGATCTGCTATGCGACCGGTGATAATCCGTACGGGCCGTTTACTTTCCAGGGAGAGATCCTGACACCAGTGGTTGGCTGGACGACCCACCACAGCATTGTCGAATTTGAAGGAAAATGGTACCTGTTCTTCCATGATTCCGTTCCGAGCGGCGGAAGAACTTGGCTGAGAAGCATGAAAGTCGTGGAAATCGAATATGATCATGACGGTAAGATAAAAACCATCGAAGGACTGGAAGAAAATCAGTAAACTTGGATCAACCATATCAGGGCTCTGAGCCCTGATATGGTTCCAATAGCCATAGGTAAAACCAATGGCAAAAATAAAAGGGTTAACATCAAACGTAGGAAAAACCTGATCATTGAAACCCTGTTCAATTCAAATCAAATAAAAAAAACAAATCCTGATGCAGCATTTCCGAACTTATCTTATGTTATTCCTGGTGGTTCCGATGATGATTTTCGCGGAAGACGGAAGTCAGCTCTGGCTCCGGTTTCCGGCGAAGAATGGAATATCCTCCGAAAAGATCATGGCTAAAGGCAACAGCCCAATGCTGAACGTTGCCCGGAAAGAACTGACGGGTCATTGGCTGGGACAAACGGTAGAACTTAGGCTGGAAAAATCACTGAGAAGCCTGAAAGACGGTTACCGGATAACGTCTTCACCTGAAAAGATCGTTGTTTCCGCACCGAAGGAATCAGGATTGCTGTACGGGGTGTACCACATGCTCCGGCTGCAGCAGACCAACGCCAATCTCAACAATCTGAATATTACCGAAAAACCTTCTTATGATGTACGGATCCTGAACCATTGGGATAACCTGGACGGAAGCATCGAGCGCGGGTATGCAGGCCATTCATTATGGAAATGGGACGATCTGCCCAATACCGTTTCCCCGAGATACGAACAGTACGCAAGAGCAAATGCTTCGGT
>JAKOOG010000308.1 GCA_022701545.1 Weeksellaceae bacterium
GAGGATCCTGCCACATCGTCGGCGGTACTTTATCTTCAGGAACTTCCACAAACAGACGTCCTACTTTGGTAGACAGTATAAATTCATCCCGGTTCTGCCCGTGCAGGAAATTCCCGAATCTTCTTTCACTCTTCGTAAGGCCATACCAGGGCGACGTATCGTAATAGCGGATTCCCAGATCCCAGGCTTTCTGTAAAACTTCATAAGATTGCCCGTCGGTCAGAGCTTCAAAGGCAGTACCGATGGCAACTCCGCCTAAACCCAGCTGGTGTTTTTCGGTTAAAATGTCTGGTTTCATATACTTATTGTTTAAGATTTGGTTGTGGTGAAAGGTACAAATAGTATGCAGACTTTCTTTTGGAGTGTTTATAATCTGTAATTTTGCTCTAATTTTAATACGTCATGGCAAAAACTGAAATACTTTTTCACCAGGATGAAATCGGATCCGCAGGCATTGAAATTACTGCTATTGATCAGCATAATGAAAAATGCAAGGATGTGCATCGTGACGATCATTTCATTTTTATTATCCAGAAAAAGGGAGCTTTTGAGTGGGAACTGGATTTTAAGGAAACCATTGTGTCCGGGGCATGTATCTGTTATGTGGCTGAAGGACAGGTTCACCGCTATCTGAATTTTGAGAATTCCGAAGGATGGTTTGTGTTTATGGAAACAGCATTGATTGCGAAACCCTATCTGGAAATCTTAAACGCCGGTCTTCATTCCCGTCAGATTGTTTCCGTTGAAAATGACAACGAAATATTTCAGTTCGTCTCTGTTTTTGAATCCGTTTTGGAGAACCGGACGGAAGTTTTCAGTAATTTAATCATCAATTCATTTACCGATTGTCTTATCGGTTTATTTATACAGGATTTAATCAGGGATCAAAACTTTAAAAATCCGGTAAGCGGACAGAAATACAGAACCGTCATTGAATTTAAACATTTGATTCGGAATTATTTTAAAGAAATAAAACAGGTGAAAAAATATGCGCTTATGCTCAATATTACCCCTTTGTATCTGAATGAAATCGTAAAAGAAATCACCGGATTTCCGGCAAGCTACTGGATTCAGCAGGAAACGATCCTTGAAGCACGGCGTCTTCTGTACTATACGGATCTGGATATTAAGCAGATCGCATACAGGCTTGGATATGATGACCATGCTTATTTTTCAAGATTCTTTAAAAAGAGTACCGGAAATACGGCTTCCCAGTTCAGAAACAAAAACCATTATTTGTCCAATAACAGCCGGTAATCGGCCATTTTCCGGCTCCTTTTGCTGTACTAATTTTGTCACCGTAAACTTATACTAATTAAAAACGGTTGATAATGAAAAACACAAAACCTTTTACACCAGATCACGAATACATTACAAAGAAAAAAGATTCGTTACAGGTCCTTACTCCGATTGTATTTTCGGTTTTCGCGATGTATATGACCATGGGAATTTCTCTGGGTGCGCTGCCCGGATTTATTAAAAACGATTTAAAATCCGGAAATTTAATGATAGGAATTCTCATCGGGCTTCAGTCTCTTGCGACATTACTTACCCGGGCTTTTGCCGGAAAAATTACCGATACGCTGGGTGCAAAGATGAGTAACCGCAGCGGTGTTTTTATCGTTTTAGCGGCAGGGATCATCTATATCTTTGCTGTTTCCGTACCTGAAACTCCTGTTTTATGTCTGGGACTGCTGATTTCTGCGCGGATACTTCATGGAATTGCCGAAAGTATGCTGGTTACGGGCTCGCTTACTTGGGGAATCGGGCTTCTGGGTCCTCAGAAGTCTGGAAAAGTAATGACCTGGAACGGAATTGCCATGTATGCAGGCATTGCAATCGGTGCACCTTTAAGCTTGTGGTTAACTGCACAGTCGGGTATTGTTGTACCCTTTGCCATGATTATTATCCTGGCCGGGGTAAGCTTTATCTCTACCCTTAGTCTGCCAGCCCTTCCGGTAGATGCTTCATTCGTAAGGGTTCCTTTTTACAAGGTTATCGGAAAAGTTTCGGGCCAGGGATTGGCACTGGCTTTTTCTTCAATGGGATTTGCATGCATCGCTTCATTTATCGCCCTTCTTTTTGCCGGTAACCACTGGTCTCATTCTTCTTTAGGTTTCTTCTGCTTTGGAGGTTTTTATATTCTTACCCGTCTTCTTTTTGCATCTTATCCGGATAAATTCGGAGGGTACAGAGTGGCCCTGGTTTCTTTCGCCATTGAAATTGTCGGGCAGCTGTGCATCGGATTTTCAGTTTCGGAATGGATGGCTGTGGCCGGATGTGCACTTACAGGCGTCGGATTTTCCCTGGTGTTTCCCGCTTTGGGTGTTTTAGCGATCAGAAAGGTCGCTCCTCAGATGAGAGGTACGGCTTTGGGGGCTTATTCAGCATTTTTTGATCTGGCTCTTGGATTGGCAGGACCCATTGCAGGATTGATTGCCGGCATGTTCAATTATCAGATGATTTACATTTTCGGTGCCCTCAGTTGTTTTTCGGCAATTTTAATTTTAATTAAAACAAAAAGCAGCAATTCATAGTTTTTTTTCAGATATCAAAAGGATGAACCGGCCGGCTCATCCTTTTGCTGTTTCCAAGCTTTTATAAACTCAGGCAATTGATACCACAATACCGCCCTTTGGCTTTATTCTTGAATCGAATAGGTTACCACTTGAACAATTAATTATATGAAAAAGCATATCGTAATCGTAGGCGGAGGTTTCGCAGGCATCAACCTGATGAAATCTCTGGAGAATGACACACGATTCAGAATTACACTGGTCGATAAAAACAATTACCATTTTTTCCCGCCACTCATCTACCAGGTTGCTACTTCTTTTATTGAGGCTTCCAACATCAGCTATCCGTTCCGGAAGATGATTTCAAAATATAAAAACGTTAATTTTCATATGGGAAGCCTGGTGAACGTTGATCATGAACATAATTCCATTGAAACGGATAACGGCATCATCCAATACGATTACCTTGTTCTGGCTTTGGGTACCGAAACCAATTATTTCGGGATGGAAAATGTAAAGAAGTGTTCGCTTTCGATGAAGACCATTGATGAAGCCCTTTACCTGCGCAATTATATGCTGTTGACCCTTGAGGAAGCCTCAAGGAATAAAAACATCAAAGAGGCCCAGAAATTACAAAATATTGTTATTGCCGGCGGCGGCCCGACGGGTGTGGAGCTTGCCGGAATGATCGCGGAGATGGGCAGTTATATTGCCGAAAAGGAATATCCGGAGATTAAGCTCAGCCTTTCCAATATTTACCTGATCGACGCATTGCCTACCTTGCTCTCGCCCATGAGTAAAATGGCTCAGGAAGCGGCTCACGATAAACTGACCAGGCTTGGTGTAAAAATTATTTTAAACGTAGCCGTTAAAGATTATGTCGATAAAAAAGTACTTTTAGCCGACGGTAGGACAATCGAAACGGAAACCCTGATCTGGACCTCCGGAGTGGTAGGACGTGAGGTTCCCGGCATCCCCGCAGAAAGCATAGGAAAAGGAAGGAGAATACTTGTGGATGCTTACAACAAAGTGCAGGGAATGAAAAACGTTTATGCATTGGGAGACATTTCTCTTCAGCTCACGGATGAAAATTTCCCGAAAGGACATCCGCAGCTGGCCCAGGTGGCCATTCAGCATGCGCTGAATTTAGGGAAAAATCTAAAGAGAATTGAAGAGGAGAAAGTGCAGGTTCCTTTTACATACAATAATAAAGGAAGCATGGCAATCATCTCGAAATTCAATGCGGTGGTAGACCTTCCGAAGTTTTCGTATAAGGGATTTATTGCCTGGCTTACCTGGCTTTTCATTCACATTATCCCGCTTATTACATTCAGAAGTAAAGCCCGTCTGGCATTTAACTGGTTAAGGCTTTTCATCACCAACAATCCGTCGATCAGGCTTATTTTACGACCTAAAAAAGAGACGGGACCATACGAACAGTTTTAAATTCCTGATATATTTCATAAATTTACCGGCCGTAACAATTCGGTTGCGGTTAAAATTTCCCGAAAGTGAATATTCATAATAAAAAAAAGTTTCTGAGCTTCCTGAAGTTTAAGAGAGACTTTCAGAAATATGGACTTGAAAAAGCGCGAAGCTACGAAATCATCCTGCATTGGCTCAACAACAGACTCAGCCGGAACCAATTCCTGGTACTTTCCGGAATCCTGGTAGGATGTTCGGCAGGTCTTGCCGGGGTTATACTGAAGACCTTGGTACACAATATTCATCATTTTATTACGACTGAAGTCCATTTTGAATATCAGATCCTTTTTTATGTAGTCTTTCCTTTCTTGGGAATTGTGCTCACCACCTTAATTGTTTTAACGATATTTAAAGGGCAGGACCGCAAAGGAATCGGTGTGATCCTGTATGAAATCGCTCAGAATTCGAGTGTTGTTTCTTCGGTAAAAATGTATTCTCAGATCGTACAGAGTGCAGTTACTGTGGGATTGGGAGGTTCTGCCGGTCTGGAAAGCCCGATTGCCGTAACGGGAGCTGCCATCGGATCCAATTTTGCCCAGACTTACCGTCTGAGCTATAAAGAACGGACTTTACTGCTTGCTGCGGGAGCTACTGCAGGTATTGCTTCGGCTTTTAATGCACCGATTGCCGGGATCATGTTTGCGTTCGAGATTCTTCTGACGGGCGTGGTCTTTACCGATTTTATCCCTTTGGTGGTGGCAGCAGTCTGCGGCAGCCTTCTATCGCGTATCCTTCTGCAGGAAGATGTGCTTTTCCGGTTTTATACCCGTGAAGCTTTCAATTATAAAAATGTTCCGTATTATCTTATTCTGGGTCTCATTACCGGACTTTATGCACGGTATTTTGTTCTGGTTTCGAAAAAGGTCGAGCATTTTATCAAAGGCCTCAAGATGTCACGACTCAGAAAAGCAATGTTTGGGGGTGCCGTACTCTCGCTGCTGTGTGTCCTTTTCCCGCCTTTGTTCGGAGAGGGCTATGATACGGTGAAGGCTTTTACCAACGGTAATACGCACAACATTATCCAGAACAGCTTTTTCAGGTATTTTGAGATTAAAAATTTTACAATCATTATTTTCCTGATCCTTGTTCTGCTTTTAAAGGCGTTCGCCACTTCTTTCACGATTTTCAGCGGCGGGAACGGCGGTAATTTTGCTCCTTCGCTTTTTGCCGGCGGCACAGTAGGTTACCTGTTTGCCATTGTCTGCCAGCAGATCGGTTTTACGGATGTGCCGGTTACCAATCTGGTGCTGGTGGGGATGGCCGGAGCGATGAGCGGTGTCATGTATGCACCTCTGACAGCAATTTTCCTGATTGCAGAATCCAGTTTCGGCTACGATCTGTTTATTCCGTTAATGATTGTTTCCATTATCTCCTACCTGATCGCCAAATGGTTCTCCCCTATTTCTCCGGAGCTTAAATCCCTGGCAGACCAGGGGAAAATTTTCACCAATAAGCACGACAAGAATTTATTGTCTTCGCTGAAAACGGAAGATTTTATCGACCGTTATTCCCAATCCGTCGATGAAGACGCTCCGATTACCGAATTGTTTGAACTCGTAAAAAACGGAAGCAAAAATATATTTGCCGTTGTCGGCCAGGAAAAAGTTCTTCGCGGGATTTTAACGCTGGACGACATTCGTCCGTATCTGTTTACGAATACTGAGGTTTCAATCCGCATCAGCCAGATCATGAAAGCTCCGCCCGCCGTTATACATCCGAACAACCAGCCTTTGGAAATCCTTCAGGTTTTTGATGATACCGGTGTATGGAATCTTCCGGTAGTGAATGAAAACAATATCTTTATCGGCTTCATTTCAAAGTCCACCATCCTGATGAGTTACCGACAGTTGCTGAAAGAATACTCGGAATAATCGCAGTAGGTTTTAAATAAAATAAAATCCGCATAGAAAAAACTTCCGTGCGGATTTTTTTTTGGATTCCATTGATAATATTGTAATCCGGTAGTGCCATTTTTATGAAAAATGCATTTTTTAATATCACGTTAAAATTCCCTTAGAATTAAATTGACAACTCCTGTCCTTAATAATCGGATGCCTGATTCAGCAGGTCAATATCTTCAGGGTCCAAACGAAGTTCCGGGGCGGCAAATAAGGTTTCCAACTGTGATTCGCTGGTTGCACTTACAATGGGTGCCGTAATTAACGGGTTGGCTAACAGCCATGCCAAGGCAACCGTTGCCGGCTTTGAATGGTGTTTACCACTGATTTCATCTAATGCTTTTAAAACCTCAAGCCCTTTCGGATTCAGGTATTTTCTGGCACCTTCTCCGCGCTGGCTTTTAGAAAGATCGGATTCATCGCGGTATTTTCCGGTAAGAAAGCCTGCTGCCAGGGACCAGTACGGAAATACACTTAGTCCGTGTTCTTCAGCGAAAGGTGCATAATTTTTTTCAAAGCCTTCTTTTTCCATTAAATTGTAATGCGGCTGCAGAGCCACATACTTCGGAAGATTATGTTCTTCGGCGGCTTTAAAGGAGTCCTGCAATCTTTCCGGGGAAATGTTGGAAGCGGCAATGTAACGCACTTTCCCGGCTTTTATCACTTCATCATAAGCCGATAAGGTTTCTTCAACCGGGGTTTGCTTGTCATCAAAATGCGTATAATAAAGATCGATATGATCGGTCTGAAGCCTTTGGAGCGATTCGTCCACAGATTTTAAAATATGTTTTCTGCTGATATCGTAGCCGTGCTCTTTTGTTTCGGAACCTACTTTTGTGGCAATCACCAGATCGTTCCGGTGGCCACGGCTCTTCATCCATTTGCCGATAATCTCTTCAGACTGACCGCCTTTTCCGTTTACCCACCAGGAATAGGTATCGGCAGTGTCAATAAAATTAAAGCCTCCCGAGAAGAACTTATCCAGAATATCAAAGGATTGCTTTTCATCCAGGGTCCATCCGAAAACATTTCCGCCGAAATTGATCGGAGCAACGGATAAATCGGTATTTTTAACGGTTCTTTTTTCCATAAAATT
>JAKOOG010000277.1 GCA_022701545.1 Weeksellaceae bacterium
AAGTACATAAAGGCGTAAAAGGGGAATACGGCAAAGCCCACCTCGAAATTGTAAAAGAATCTTCTTTATTGAAAGGAGTAACCAACAATTCCGTGGTTTGGATGAGCCATTTCGATGAGGTAGGAGAGCTGCCTGCAGGATTTGAGCTGAATGCAAAATCCGGAGTGATTGCTTCTATCGCCAACGAAGAAAAGAAAATCTACTGTGTCCAGTTTCACCCGGAAGTTTCCCATACCGAAGAAGGTGGCAGAATGCTTGAAAATTTCGTGTTCGGGATCTGTGATGCGGAGAAAAACTGGAAACTGACGAATTATATCGAAAAGACCGTTGCGGAGATCCGTGAGAAAGTAGGGGATCAGAAAGTAATCCTCGGCCTTTCCGGCGGAGTAGACTCTTCCGTAGCGGCAGTATTGATCCATAAGGCCATCGGCGATCAGCTCACGTGTATCTTTGTAGATACCGGATTGCTGAGAAAAGATGAGGATCAAAAAGTAATGGACAATTACGGCGAGCATTTCCATATGAACATCAAATTGGTCGATGCCAAAGAACGGTTTTTATCCAAACTGGCCGGCGTTGATGATCCGGAAGCCAAAAGAAAAATCATCGGAAACGAATTCATTCATGTCTTCGATGAAGAATCCCATAAAATTGAAGGTGCCAAATTCCTGGCGCAGGGCACCATTTATCCGGACGTGATTGAAAGCCAGTCGGTTAATGGTCCTTCTGCCGTGATCAAGTCCCACCACAACGTTGGCGGACTTCCGGAAGAGATGGAATTTGAATTGTTGGAGCCTTTGAGAGAACTGTTCAAGGACGAAGTAAGAAAAGTAGGGGAAGAATTGGGAATTCCTCATCATCTGGTGCACCGTCACCCTTTCCCGGGTCCGGGATTGGGAATCAGGATCCTGGGAGCTGTAGACGCTGAAAAAGTAAAAATCCTTCAGGAAGCCGACGATATCTTTATCGAGGAATTGTATAAAAACGACCTGTACGAAAAAGTTTCCCAGGCTTTTGTGGTATTGCTTCCGGTAAAATCCGTTGGCGTAATGGGTGACGAAAGAACCTATGAATACACCGCAGTAGTCCGTTCTGCCAATACCATCGATTTCATGACGGCAACCTGGAGCAGGCTTCCTTATGAATTCCTGGATACCGTTTCCAGCAGGATCATTAATGAAGTAAGAGGCATCAACAGAGTGGCTTATGACATCTCCAG
This sequence comes from Weeksellaceae bacterium, assembly GCA_022701545.1. Lineage (GTDB taxonomy): Bacteria > Bacteroidota > Bacteroidia > Flavobacteriales > Weeksellaceae > Chryseobacterium. The sequence goes on from JAKOOG010000277.1 coordinate 1,220, forward strand.
TAAACCGCCTGCTACCATCGAGTGGGAATAATTGTAAGGAGATTGATTATACTCATAAAAAAATAAATTTCTTCGGAATACCTTTGTACTTCGAAATAATTTTTTTTCATCATTTGTGTTTTTTTGGCCTCCCGCAAGGGAGGTTTTTTTATTTCACACAAACCTTGAACCTGCCGGATAACTTCACTCCCGGTTAGATTTAAAAAAATCATATCGGGAAGCTTATGAACGACGAAGGTTAATTTCCTGAAAATATATAATTCCTTTCATTGCAGGCGCCGCTTCATCAGCTCATCTTGCTTATCCTTTCCTGGCCAGCTCATCTTACCTATACTAAAGAAATAAACTTTGCATTTGAAATATAAGCGGAATTAAAAAAAAGGCTTTTCTAACAGCATGGATTCGACCCTATTTAATTTTTTTTAGTCAGTTAATGAAAAAAAAGAAAAATATAATATTGACTGGTTAAAATTTTAATAGAGTGTCTCTTTTACAGGTTAACAAAAGATACTTCCAGCCACCAGCCTCCCTTTTCCAGCTCATCCACAAGGTTCACTTTAATTAAATTTTAATAAAGCAATCCAGTTCCGTACCTCATTATTTCATAATTTTGATATTTATCATATCATGAAAACAATAGGAACGTGGACTACCGGAAATGACCTCTTACTAATCATTATTTCCCTTATTGTCGGTCTTCTGATCGGTGCCGAAAGAGAATACCGCAACAAATTCGCAGGATTGCGGACTTTTATTCTCATCAGTTTCGGCTCCTGTCTCTTTACCATCCTTTCCCTGAAGATCGGGATCTCAAATCCGGACAGGCTGGCGGCCAATATCGTTACCGGGATCGGGTTTCTCGGAGCCGGTGTTATTTTTAAAGACGATAATAAAATCGGTGGCATTACAACGGCTACCACCATCTGGGCCACTGCTTCCCTGGGAATGTGTATCGGCTCCGGGCATATCTACCTGGCACTGTTGGGAACAGCACTTGTTCTGATCGTGCTCACCGTGCTTTCCCGTTTGCAGGACTTCATCGACAACCGCCATAAAATCAGGGAATATTCGGTCACAACGGCTGATCAAAAGGATACTGCGTATTGTGAAACCCTTTTCAACCGTTACAATTTAAAGTTCGCCATGGTCCGGCAGCGGTATGATACCAACGGTTTCTCCACCACCTGGAAAATTACGGGAAGGGTCAGCAGCCACCAGGCGCTGCTCCATCAGCTGATGAATGATTCCAGGATCCATGCTTACCAATTTTAAATAGATATCCAATGAATACCAAACAAAAAGCTACCGAATACAGCAACATCTGGCTTCCCGAGCCTGAAGCCCATGATTTTCCGGCTGCTCTTGATTACCTTGAACTGATCTTTGAACCTGAAGCAGCCGCAGCATTCGTAACGAAACTGCAGCAGGCAGAAACCATACGGAAGAAGTCGAAGGATATTTTCCGGGCCAGCAGCCTGCCATTGCTTCCGAAAGACAACATCCATGTAAAGGAAAACCTCAAAAGAATAAAGAACAGCAAGAAGCTTTCTCCTATTCTTCTGGTAAGAGGCAGTCAGGAAAGGCTCATTATTGCAGATGGTTATCACCGGCTTTGCTGCAGCTACTATCTTACGGAAGATCTCGAAGTCCCGTGCCGTCTGGTTTAATTCATCGATAACCCAGAACCTTGAAAAGCTGAAAGGTCATTACAGTACAGCTCAATTGCCTTTAATAATAGGAAATTAACTTCTGAAAGAACACTTCAAATCAGCACCGGGTGCAGTCCGGTGTGAATAGTTTAAACGAAAACTAAAATTTTTGTAAGGAAATAAGAAGCAGCAATACATTTAGAGCAATTAATAAAATGTATATTATTTTAAATATAGCATGCCTGTAGACAATAAAATAACTTATTAAAATCGATAACATCGGGTAGAAATAAACAATATTTTTTGCGTCGGAGCCTTTAATAGGAGAATTAGACAACAGGTTCAAATTATGTGAAACATTCTCCACTGCTTCAGAATAAAAAAATCTTAGGAAAAAGACGGCAGCTGAACATAAACTTAGAATCAAGGCATATATTTTCATCTATCTTAAGAAGTTTTTAATGGGCTCTTTCATTTTATTTGTTTAAAATTTCCCTAAATTTAAACAAAATTAAAGCGAATGCAAATAGAAACAAGAACGCTCACCGTAGCCGACTATCCGGAACTGGTTGAGACCATGAAGAGGGCCTATCCGCAGATGTCGGAATATGTCTGGTCCAGGAAAAGCATTGAAAAGCTGACAAACATCTTTCCGAAAGGGCAAATCTGTATTACGGTAGACGGGAAACTTGCCGCCGTAGCCCTGTCCATTATCGTCAACTACGATGAATTCGGTGACGACCATACCTATAGCGATATTACGGGAAATTATACCTTCAACACCCATATTTCAACGGGAAATGTGCTGTATGGAATTGAAGTTTTTGTGGATCCTGAATTCCGGGAGCTCCGTTTGGGAAGAAGGCTGTACGATGCCCGGAAAGAACTTTGCGAGCTGCTGAACCTGCGGTCCATTATTTTAGGCGGCAGGATCCCGAATTACCACAAGCACAACGATCTTTCGCCAAGGGAGTACATCCGGAAAGTCCGGGATAAGGAAATTTATGATCCGGTACTGTCTTTCCAGCTTTCCAATAATTTCCTGCCGATCAAAGTGCTGAAAGGCTATCTGCCCGAAGACGAATCTTCCGGGGAAAATGCGGTGCTGCTGCAGTGGAATAACATCTATTACAGCAAGAAAACCACAACCATGCAGGACAGCATCATCCGGCTGGGCCTTGTGCAATGGCAGATGCGTCATTTTAAAGACATTGATGCTTTTTACGAGCAGGTGGAATTCTTTGTCAATGTAATGGGGGATTACAAAGCCGATTTCGTTCTTTTCCCCGAACTCTTCAATACACCGTTGCTGGCGCCGTTCAATAAGCTTTCCGAGAGGGACAGTATGATCGAGCTGGCCAAACTGACGGACGAAATCAGGATGAAAATTTCGGATCTGGCGGTCGGATACAATGTGAATATTATTTCCGGAAGCATGCCTGTTTTTGAAAACAATGATTTGTACAACGTCAGTTACCTCCTTCACCGGGACGGGCGGGTAGACGAGTACCGCAAGATCCACATTACGCCGAATGAAAGGAAGTATTACGGCATGAAAGGCGGAAACGAAATCCGGGTTTTCGATACCGACTGCGGAAAAATCGGACTGGTGATCTGCTACGATGTGGAGTTTCCGGAACTGCCGAGGATTCTTGCCGACGAGGGGATGAAGATCCTGTTTGTGCCGTATCTTACCGATACTCAGAATGCATATACGCGGGTGCGCCACTGTGCGGCTGCGCGGGCCATCGAAAATGAGTGCTATGTCGCCATTGCAGGTTGTGTAGGGAATCTTCCGGGGGTAAACAATATGGACATCCAGTTTGGGCAGGCGGCCGTTTTCACACCGTCCGATTTTGCCTTTCCGTCGAATGCGGTAAAAGGGGAAGCTACTCCGAATACGGAAATGACCCTGATCGTCGATGTGGATTTAAACCTTTTGAAAGACCTTCACCATCATGGTTCGGTACAGGTCATGAAAGACAGGCGGAAAGATTTGTATGAAACCTATCTCAGGTAACATAGGCCTTATACAACGTAATCAAAAAGGAAAAATTAAACAGAAAAAAGACACAGGAATTATTTGACATACTAAAACATTAGATTTTAAGACTTCCAGGATTTCAAAATAGATTAGAACATAGGAGATGAGAAATCAAAGATTTTAGATACTGGATTTTTTTATCCTGATTGCCTTTAAAAACATCTTTTGTACCTGCAAATAAAAAACGGAATGCCGGATGGGCATTCCGTTTTGTTTTAGTAGTGCGGAAATTACAATACCTGCGGACAAACGACTGCAGGGCAGATAAGTCTTGGACATCTTGGTCTTCCGTCATCCGGGCAGCATTTGTTTGAACAGTTGTTGAACGGTCCGCCTCCCGAAATGCTTTTCATCTGCGATCTTGATACTTTTTTTAAATTTTTCATTTTTAATAAATTTATAGGTTAGTTTCACTGTTTGGTGAATGTAAAGTTAAAAAAAATCGTTATATAAATTTAACGGAGAAAAATAATTACGTTTTATTTAACATTTAATAGAAAAATTTAATTTTTATTAGGAATAATTTTTGAATTAAATTGCACCTACATTTCAGGATATGTTTGATAAACAGCAAAGAAAATTGAAAAGATCCGCCAGACTTATTTCCGTATTGAGCAAATACGGCTTTAAAGACATGCTGGCCCGGATGAACGGCGGAAATAAAGTGGAAATTCCATCGAATTCGGATGAAATTGTTTCCAAAGGAACCGTCTACGAAAGGATCCGGCTGGTACTGGAAGAACTGGGCCCTACTTTTGTAAAGCTCGGCCAGACTTTCAGCAACAGGGAAGACCTGCTTCCGCCTGAACTCATTCAGGAACTTCAGAAGCTTCAGGATAAGGTGGAAACGGTTGACATGAACGTAGAAGAAATCCTGGAAAATGAATTCAATATAACCGTTGAAGACCATTTTTCAGAAATCAGAAAAGTTCCGTTGGCTACGGCCTCTATTGCCCAGGTATATAAAGCGGTACTGAAAGACGGAACGGATGTTATCCTGAAAATAAAAAAACCTGAGGTGCAGACGGTTATTGAAGATGATCTGCTGCTTATCAAGGATCTGGAAAAGCTGGTGTCTTCCTATTCCGAAATCGGCGAAAAGCTGAACCTGAAACAGGCGATTTCTACCTTTGAAAAATCGCTGATGGAAGAAGTTTCGCTAATCAATGAAAAGGAAAATATCTTACAGTTCAGGAGGAATTTCAAGAACAGCAAAGAAACCTATGTGCCAAAAGTGTATGAGGAGTTTTCCAACAACAATGTCCTTTGCATGGAATTTATCGACGGAATAAAGGTAACGGATAAGGAAACGCTTTTACAGTATACGATAGATCCGGTCTACATTTCCGAAGCGGGCCTAAGGCTTTTCGTTTCTCAGATTCTGGATTACGGATTTTTCCATGCCGATCCGCATGCCGGGAATATTCTGGTAAGAAAAGACGGGAAAGTAGTATTTATTGATTTTGGCGCCGTTGGAAAAATACCGCCGAATGATAAGGAGATCCTTGAAAATCTTATTGTGAGCTTCGTTGCGAAAAACCCGCATAAAATTGTCCGCTATCTTAAAAAAATGGCCGTGAGCTATCAGATTCCCGATGAGAAAAGGTTTGAAGCCGATGTGGAAGACATTCTTAATTTTGTCCACAGCACGTCATTAAAAGAGATTAATCCACAGGCGATCATCAATAAAATGAAAGATGTCTTAAAAGACAACCGCCTGTACATGCCGGATTATTTTTATCTTTTATTCAAAGGAATTGGATTGATCGAAGGGGTAGGAAGAACCATTAACCCGGATCTTGATGTAGTAAAAAGCCTTCATCCCTACACGAAAAAAATATTTGCCAAAAAAATCAGCCCGAAAAACCTGATGAAAACAGGGATGGACCGGATGATGATGTTCACGGATAACGTAGATGAAATCCCAAGGGAACTGCGCTCCGTTTTGCAGAAGCTGGATGAAAATAAGTTTACGGTTTCCAGCGAGATCAAAAATATCGAAAAGACCAACCAGCTGATCAAATCAAGCATTGTCAACCTGATATTGGCCATGGTTTTAGGAGCAAACATCATTGCCACAGCCATTGTTTTTGTCTCGGAAGCCGGCCCCAGGATTGGCGAATGGTCTTTGATCGCAGTACTGGGTTTTGTTTTCTCCGTGTTTTTAATCATTTTAATTCTGCTGAGGGTTACCAGGAAATAAATTGTTAATCGTTTTAATTTTGCTTTTGTATGGTTTGAATCGTTAACATCAATCCTGAAATCAATATTCCTTAGATATATCATCTGCGCAGCAATAATAAAAGTTAAATAAACTGCACGCCGCAGGTGGGCTATCCGGTAAATCATATCGCTGGTCTTTGTAAAAGCCAGAACCCCTGTGGAGTTCCGTTATTATGATTAAGTTGGGCTGCAGATATTGGTCCTCCGGAGCACGTATTTTTAAATAATAATTATCAGAATATTGCATTAAAGAAACCCACATAATCCGCCTGCTTTAGATTTTTAAGCTTTAAAAAATTAATTGCCTATCTTTGCAAAATGGAAAAACTCACTTTTGCAGATTTTGACCTGCCGGTTAAAATTCTTGATGTTTTAGCAGATCTGGATCTGTTCGAACCTACTCCGATCCAGGAGAAAAGTATCGGGCCGATTCTTTCCGGACGCGATGTAATGGGTATTGCTCAAACCGGGACGGGGAAAACACTGGCTTATCTTTTACCGGTGCTGAAAACCTGGAAGTACAACAAATCCGGGAATCCAACCGTTTTGGTGCTTGTTCCTACAAGGGAACTGGTGGTACAGGTTGCTGAAATTATTGAGAAATTAACGGAGAATATGACGGCAAGAGTGATCGGAATCTATGGCGGAAAAAACATCAATACGCAAAAACTGCTGTTTAACAATGGTTGCGATATATTGGTAGGAACTCCGGGTCGGGTAATGGATCTCGCGATCGATAATGCCATTTCCCTGAAGGAAGTCCAGAAGCTGATTATTGATGAGTTCGACGAAATGCTTAATCTGGGATTCCGGCCTCAGCTTACGCATATTTTCGAAATGATGAAGGAAAAGAGGCAGAACATTCTGTTCTCTGCGACCATGACGGATGCGGTAGACGAAATGCTGGATCAGTATTTTGCAGGCCCTATTGAGATCTCCCTTGCCAAATCGGGAACACCTCTTGAAAAAATTGAGCAGATGGCTTATAAGGTAGAAAATTTCAATACCAAGATTAATTTATTGGAGCATTTGCTGAAAACCGATGCCGATATGTCCAAGGTTTTGATTTTCACCAATAATAAGAAAAATGCAGACCTGTTGTTTACCAAGATCGATGAGCTTTTCCCTGAACAGTTTGATGTCATCCACTCCAATAAATCCCAGAACTACAGGCTGAAGGCGATGAAACGTTTTGAGCAGGAAGAAATCAAAGGATTGATTACCACGGATGTGATGGCCAGAGGTCTGGATATTTCCGATATTACCCACGTCATCAACTTTGAGACGCCTGATATTCCTGAGCAGTACATCCACAGGATCGGTAGAACGGGTAGGGCAGATAAAGACGGTAAAGCAGTTACTTTCGTTACGAAAAAAGAAGAGAACTTGGCGCTGGATATCGAGTTGCTGATGGATAAGGAACTGCGATACATCGATTTCCCTGAAGAAGTGAAAATCAATCCGAAGAAGATTGCTTCCGAAGAAGATCAGATTGTTATGAAAAACCCTGCAATGGTTAAGCTGAATGACGGAGGAGGAGCATTTCACGAGAAAAAAGCGAAAAATACCAAGGAAAACTGGGGCGGCCCTTCAAAAAGAAAGGCACCGAAAAAATTCGGGGCCAACCGGGCACAGCAGAAATCCATATCGAAATCGAAGAAAAAGAAATAAAAAAACACCCGGAAATTTCCGGGTGTTTTTTTTATCTGCTCATTACCAGAATAATTTTGTCATCTACGCCGTCACCGTTTACATCATCGTAATCACTAACGACGTGCAGCTCTTTGCTGTTCAGAACCAATACTTCACTGGTATCGCCGTCAACAGTTAACTGCATATTTCCCGCATTAAAAGAATACGGAGACGTTTCCGTTCCGAAGTTTTCGCAGCTGCCACTTGAATTTTCATCGTAAATTGTGCTTGATACAGTATTGTTCGATTTAAAATTGAAGGTGCTTTTTTTGTAGCAGGAAGAATGGGAATCGTTATACAGGGTATTTCCGTTTTTCCCGGAGATGGCTTTTTCACTTACCGGTCTCCAGGTACCGACGATAGAATTAGGATCCTCATCATCGTTATTATTACAGGAAGTAAAAACGAAACCGGCCGATACGGCGAGAAATAATAGCTTTTTCATGGTTTATATTAATTATTTTAAGCTGCAAAGAAAAGAAAAAAAAA
>JAKOOG010000338.1 GCA_022701545.1 Weeksellaceae bacterium
ATTGGTTATGGTACTCAGAAGAAGATTAATGTAACCAGAGCGTTCTCCAGTATCAAGGCGAGCGATATCGAAAACGCTCCGGTAGCGGGAAGACCGGAACAGGTACTTCAGGGAAGGGCAGCCGGTGTAAGTGTGATATCGAATTCCGGACAACCAGGCTCAGCTCCTACTGTCCGGGTAAGAGGTATTACCAGCTTCGGAGCAGGAAGTAATGATCCGCTTTGGGTCGTGGACGGTATTGTGGTCGATAATATCGGATGGCTGAATCAGTCTGACATTGAAGGGATGGAAATCTTGAAAGACGGTGCATCAGCAGCAATTTATGGTGTTTCCGCAGCAAAAGGGGTAGTTCTTATTACAACCAAAAAAGGTGCAAGAGGAAGAATGAACCTTTCTTACAATGGCTTTTTCGGGGTAGGCAGTGCAGCACGAAAGCTTGATTTATTGAATGCATCTCAATATGCAACCATCATGAACGAGGCTAATACGAATGATGGTAAACCGTTAATGTTTTCCAATCCAAATGCTTTCGGAAACGGAACCGATTGGCAAAAACAAATATTCAATACTGCACAGCGCCAATCTCACGAATTCAGCATCAATGGAGGAAATGATAAATCTACATTTTATACTTCATTCGGATATTACGATCAGGAAGGTATCGTCATGCGAGAGATTTCAAATTACAAAAGAATAAATGCCAGATTCAACTCGACTCATAAAGTTTTTGATTTTTTAACAATCGGACAGACTTTTGCCTATACCCATGTTAAGGCTCAGGGAATAAGTGACAACAATGAGTTCGGAGGGCCATTAAGCTCTGCAATCAATCTAGATCCCACAACTCCTGTAGTGGTCACCGATGTTGCGGGTCAGCCATTCCCAAGTGATTATCTTAATAATGCCAATATTATAAGGGACCCAAATGGAAATCCTTACGGAATATCTCATTATGTAAGTAAAGAAATGTCTAATCCTTTGGCATTCCAGGAAACTCAGAGAGGTCGCTACAGATGGTCTGATGATATTGTTGCTAACGTTTTCGGAGATTGGAAAATCAACAGGAATTTTAACTTTAAGTCAAGTGTCAATGGAAAGATGGCTTACTGGGGAAATCAGGCTTTTACACCTAAATCATACTTAAGTTCGGCCAATTCGAATTCAACAAATAATTTATTCAGAGAAATACAAAAAAAATTCGAATGGAATACAGAAAATACCCTTACTTATCAGAATAAGTTCGGCCTGCATAATTTGAATGTATTATTAGGACAGGGATATTATGAGTACAACATTTCTTACGGACAAAATACTACGTATAAAAATCTTCCGACAAATAATTGGGAAGATGCATCTTTCAATTTTGATATTTCACCATCTGATAAAACATCTAATGCGTGGGATGGAAAAGAAACCCATAAGGCATCTTATTTCGCAAGAATAGTTTATGATTATGACAATAGATACCTCTTTACAGGTACGGTCCGTAGGGATGGATCTTCAAAGTTCGGAAGAAATAACCATTGGGGAACTTTTCCGGCCATGTCTTTAGGCTGGAATGTATCAAATGAAAGTTTCTGGCCTGAAAATAATGTCTTGAACAGTCTTAAATTAAGAGGAGGTTACGGGATTTTAGGAAATGATGCTATTTCAGATTTCCAATTTGCGAATTTCCTTGTTGCAGGCAGCAATTATACTTTCGGAGACAATATTATCCGCGTTGGATATGCACCAAGTACGTTGGAAAATCCTGATTTGAAGTGGGAGAGAACCTCTCAATTTAATATTGCGGCAGATCTTAAAATTTTCCGAAATTTTGATTTAAGCGTTGATGTGTACAGAAAGAAAAGTACAGATATTTTAAGGCAGGTTGAAGTACCGGGATATTTAGGACTGATTAATAATCCATGGAGAAATATTGGAGACATGAATAATGACGGGGTGGAAGTTACTTTAGGATACAGAAAAAATTGGGGCGATTTTGGTATTTCGGCAAATGGTAATTTTGCTTATTTAAAAAATGAGATTACTAGGCTTGAAGGCGGTAAAGAATACGTAAACTTTGCTTCTTTTCAGACTTTAGGAACAGTTTCCAGACTTCAGGTGGGACAATCTTATGGTTCTTTCTATGGATACCAAAACCTAGGCGTTTTCCAAAACCAGGCAGAAATTGATGCTTACAGAAATTCTAACGGTGCCCTTATTCAGCCGAATGCCAAACCGGGTGATTTTAAAAGATTAGATTCAAATGGTGACGGAAAAATAGATGAAGCTGATTATATCAACTTAGGAAATTCTGTTCCAAAATATACATTTGGTTTTACATTAAATATGAACTATAAGAATTTCGATCTTATGGTATTTGCACAGGGACAGGCGGGAAACAAAATTTTCCAGGGTCTGAGAAGGCTTGATATTCCGGAATCTAACTATCAAACGGCTATTCTTGATCGTTGGACAGGTGAAGGAACTTCCAATACGGTTGCAAGGCTTACAAAGGATGATCCTAACCAGAACTATACGAGGATGTCAGATTATTATCTTCAAAAAGGTGATTATTTGAGATTAAAATTGGTTCAAATAGGATATACGCTTTCTAAAGATGTGGCTAAAACTATCGGCGCTTCAAAAATCAGATTTTATATAACAGGAGAAAATCTGGTAACCTTTACAAAATATACGGGATATGATCCTGAAATTGCAGGAGGAGATACTTTCGGTATAGACAGAGCGTATTATCCGCAGGCCAGAACCTTCCTTTTCGGTGCTAATGTTCAATTTTAATTAAAGAAAAATGAAAAATAAAAAATTTATATATAAAAGTATTTCTGTTTTAATGCTGGCTGGTATCGGTCTCGGAGCAGTATCTTGTAATAACAGTAATTTGGAGGATGTTCAGAACACAGGAACATTCGATTCGGATAACTACTTTCAGAATGAAGAGCAGTCGTATTCCGGACTTGTGGCAACCTACGATATGTTGAGAAAATATTCGGGTGGTTTTGAAAATATGGTTACATTTTTCAACGGTGCTTCAGATGATTTTTATTCAGGTGGTGGAAATTCATCAGATGGTGCCGGTATTCAAGGGTTTTCTAATTATACAATAAATCCTATTATTATGCCGGCCAGCTACTGGAAGGATTATTATCAGGGTATTGCTAAAGCTAATTTACTTCTTGATAGAATTCCTAATGCCAACATGAACGATCAAACCAGAAAAAGGTTTATTGCAGAAGCTAAAGTTTTAAGATCTTTATACTATTTCGAATTGTTAAGGATGTTTAAAAACATCCCTATGATCTTAAAGCCAATTCTTGTTACAGATGATTATTATAATATTCCTCAGGCAAAGCCAGAAGATGTATACAATCAGATTGAAGGAGATATTCTTTCTGCAATAAATGATTTGCCTTTAACCATAAGTTCAGGAAATAAGGCTGAATTAGGTCGGATTACGCAAGGATCAGCCCGGGCTATTTTAGGAAAAATTTACTTATATGATAATAAGAAAACCCAGGCAGCAGCACAGTTCGAGTTGGTTAATGGAACTCCGGGACAGACAAGTCAGTACGGATATCGTCTTGTTGCCAATTTTGCAGATCTTTGGGTTATTGATAATAAATTTACAACTGAATCTATTTTGGAAGTGATGCATACCAATGCCAGTAATGCTGATTGGGGTTTTTGGGGTTCGGGAAAAGATGAAGGAAATTCGGTTAACCAAATGGTAGGAATTATTTCTTATGGAGTGAATAGTCAGATTCCAAATAATGATGCACCAAGTATTCATAAAGGCTGGGGCTTTAATCCGGCAACAGAAAATTTATTCAGCTTTATGCAAGGAGATCCGCGTTTAGGTGCTACAATTTTTAATGCCAAATCTTTGGTTCAACAAAATAAAGTAACTTATTCTCCGGGATTCCGGGATACAGGCTACTTCTTAAATAAGTATCTGCCTAGAACAGCTGACGAGACTACCTTACCAGGAGTAGTAGAATTGAATTTTCGTCAAGATTATATAGCCATTCGATTAGCAGACACCTATCTAATGGAAGCTGAAGCATTAAATGGCTCCGGTTCAAGAGCACAGGCATTGCTTGATGCTGTAAGAGCGAGGGTTGGTTTGGCATCAGTTCCGGTTTCAATGCAGGCGATCAAAGATGAAAGAAGACGGGAGCTTGCAGGAGAAGGCCATCGATGGTTTGATTTAGTAAGATGGGGCGACGCACCGTCAATATTGGGCTCTAGAGGATTTACAGCAGGTAAGAATGAAATTCTTCCTATCCCTTTCAATGAATTAACGAATACTGCATTAAAACAAAACCCAGGCTATTAATCCAATAAACATTAAGAAATGATTACGAAATATATTAAAACATCATTGTTGCTGAGCGCAGGAATCTTTTTCTTGGCAGGCTGTTCACCGGAAACGGTCGACGAAGGTTATGGAATTACCCAGCCGGCTGTAGATGCCAGTTTTACGGTGACAAAGATTTCAGAGAATAAATATCATTTAAAAAGACACTACAACAACTACCTCAATTCCCAATGGAATATAGACGGAGGAGGATTTGCTGCAGGAAAAGATGAGATCGACGTTTTCTTTCCGGATACAGGGACTTATACCGTTCAGCATAATGCCATAGGTATTGGTGGTCAGGTAGGTGGTACGGCAAGCCATACTTTTGTTGTGGCTACACCGGATCCTATTGCCGGAAATATTCTTCAAGGAGGAAAATTCGAGACGGCGGATGATATTGCAAAATGGTCTATTCATGCCATCAGTCCGACAAAAGCCCAGTGGGTATTTGCAAACAAAGCTGCTACCATCGTAGCCAGTGAAAGCAATCAGCAGGCAATCTATACCCAAATTAATGTTGAAGCAGGAAAAAAATATACCATAGATCTTACGGCTTCTTCAGCAAGTGCACTGGAAGATACGTGGTTTGAAGTGTATATCTTAAACAATCTACCGGCAGCCGGACAGGATGTCAGCGGAACAGTTTACCGGAATATCAACACTTGGGACGGCTGTGGAAAGGCTGCTTTCGGAGGAAAAATCTCAGCAATAGGCTGTGGTAGCAAAAATGCCGGAATTTATACGGCTACTGCTACAGGATCTGTTTATCTGGTAATCAAATGTGGAGGAAAAACTGTTAATGGATTAACTATTGACAACGTTGAAGTTCGTAGAACCCAGTAATTTTCCAACAATTAAATTGATATGAAATCACAACATTCATATAGTTTCGTACTTAGAAGTGCTGCACTCTGCGGTG
>JAKOOG010000348.1 GCA_022701545.1 Weeksellaceae bacterium
TTGATTATTGCCTTTTACTTCACCCCAGAAATGATCATCCATCCTTCCCACATGTTTTTCCCAGGCTCTCTGAGCAATGGTTATTTCATTGTTGAATAATTTTTCGCAGGCCATCATCAGGATTCCCTGTAACGGCGGAATGGCATTTTCATCACGCAGGCTTGCGGAAGTCAGGCGCTGGCCCAATATATTCAGCCAATGTTCAAAAGGGATTTCTTCCAGCTGCTCTGCCTTTTCTTCAAGTGACTTTTCGGCTTCCAGAATACCGATAAACAGATTGAAACTCGCATTCCGGTCAGGTCTTATCTCTTCATTAAAAAAGGGCAGGTCCCATTCTAAAGCATGGTCTTTGAATTTCCGGATATTTTCAAATATTGCCTTCAGATGTTCTTCTGCCAAAACGGCCTGGTATTTTTCTTTCCACTCATTTGACAATAAAGGAACAAGTTCTTCAAGATTCATGGTTTAAACATTTTAACCAGGTTGACGGAAAGTTTTTCGTGTGTGATCAGATAACCGATAAGATTAAACCAGCTTTTACAGTGGTCCAGAATCCATGCATCGGATGAAATAACGGGCCCTGCATTTTCAACCAGGAATTTATCCGGATTAAATTCCAATCCGCCGCTCCAGTTCAGATGATTTTCAACGGCATAATCCAGCACCATTTGTTTGATTCTCCCGCTATTGGATACCGGCTGATCGAAAATCCAGACCAGTTCTTCGGCTCCTGACTTCCGGAAAAACTCCGCCACCAGCGCAATGGAGGTCTGGGTCTGCATTACCCTTTTATACGTTCCGTGCACTCCTGAAAGATCGCGGAAACAACCATCGCTTCCTTCAAAAATATAGGCTCCTGAAAGCAGGCTTTCCAATAAAATCAATACATTGAAACCATCCAGACAGATGACCTTATTTTTTAAATCCTGAGGCTGAAGTTCTTTTGACGCCCTGTTTCTGACCTGAAGCTCTGAAGCCGCCGCAGCGCGGACGGCCTGAATCTGGCGGGTTTTCAAACGGTAATGATTTCCGACCAGTTCTGAAGCTGCCCTTTCCGCATAATTGCGGCTGAGCAGATACTGCATATCCTGAACGGCCAAATTCAGTTTTTCAAGCTGCTTTTCCGGGCCGAATAAGGCATCATCTCCCGTATTTTTCCCTCGGTTTCTGTTACTCATATCCAAAGGTAAAAGTTATTTTCAGGCTGCGGAAAATAATTTCAGGAATTTCTTTCATAAAACGGGAAATGGCTGCTTAATAAAAAATAAAAGCCACTGCTTAACTGCAATAGCTTTTATTTATATCCTATCCCAACCTTAAAGGTTTCATTTGTATTAATTTCTATTTAATTTCTTTGTACTTCGGCACCAGCGTCTTCATTACCGCCCAGGCGATCAGGTAAGCCACGGCACCAATCGAGAAGATAATCATGTAGCCTTTATCGAACCCGTCAACCACCACGGCTCCTGACTTTTTCAGGTCCTCGAAAAAGCCTTCCGGCAGCCTTTCATGGATGTATTGCGGGTATTTTTCCAGCAGCGGGGTTCCGTTGACCGTAGACCAGGCCTTGTGGGCATGGTCGAACAAAGCTCCCGAGGATTTGTTGATGATAAAAGAACCGATGCCCCCGGCCATGCCGCCGATGCCGGTAATGGTGGCAATGGCTTTCTTCGGGAACATATCGCCCACCGTGGAGAAGATGTTCGCCGACCAGGCCTGGTGCGCCGCGCCGGCAATCCCGATAATGAGCACCGGGATCCAGTAGGTGATCGAGCCCAGGGGCTGTGCCAGCAGAGCCAGCAGAGGGAAGAAGGCAAAGATCAGCATTGCTTTCATCCGTCCGGAATAGGCATTCATCCCCTTTTTCTCCACAAAGTATTTCGGAAGCCAGCCGCCGATAATCGACAGTAAGGTGATCATATACAATACGAATAAAGGAAATGCACTCTGCGTGGAATCCATCTGGTACACCGAGCTTAGGTAAGCCGGCGTCCAGAACAGGAAGAACCACCACACCCCGTCGGTCATGAATTTCCCGAAGGCAAAGGCCCACGTCTGCCGGTAGCTGAAGCATTCCCTGTAAGAGAATTTCCTTTCGGGAACCGGAGTTTCCTCAGCAGGAATCCTTTCCTGGTCCTGGTTGATATAAGTCAGCTCATGTTCATTTACCTTATGGTGCTCATGCGGCTTTTTGTAATAAAACACCCAAAGCCCCATCCAAAGGAAGCCCAGGGCCCCAATGATTATGAAGGCCCACTCCCAGCCCATCGCCCGGGCAATGAACGGTATGGTAATCGGCGCCGCCAGAGCCCCTACCGTGGCCCCGGCATTCCAGATGCTGGTGGAAAAGGCCCGGTCTTTTTTCGGGAAATATTCCGCCGTGGTCTTGATCGCCGCCGGAAAGTTCCCGGCTTCGCCAATGGCCAGTACAAAACGCGCAAACACAAATAACGTGACACTGGTGCTGATGATGGCTGAGGTATCGCCGACTTTTGCAATCAGCTCCTTCGATCCCCGGAAACCCGCCAGCCAGTTTCCGGTAAGGATTCCTGAAGTCCCGATGCCGCAGAAGGCATGCAGGACAGCCCCCACCGACCAGATCCCGATCGCCCACAGAAACCCTTTCCGCGTATCCATCCAGTCGACGAATTTCCCGGCGAAAAGCATCCCCACGGCATAAAAAATGGAAAACAAAGCGGTGATGTTGCCATAATCGCTGTTGTTCCAGTGGAATTCCGGGGCAATGAAATCCTTCCAGGTCAGGGACAGCACCTGGCGGTCCAGGTAATTGATCGTGGTGGCCACAAACAGCAGCACGCAGATCGTCCATCGGAAGTTACTCGGTTGAAGAGATTTAACTGAACTCATACTTTATTCTAGAATTTAGCTGGTTTTTAATATTCTTGTTTAATGCAAAGCCTGCGAAGATTTTCTTTTTTTTGATAGGATGGCATCCTATCCTTTGGAAAGCCGTCCCTTCGGGACTTTTTATTTGCGTTGTATTTATTATCATTTATTTGAATACCTCTGATATACAAACACATGATAATCAATAGCGTCGGGCTTCAGCCCGATGGCATTATTGCGCTTCAGGATTCGGCTTTAGCCAAAATTTATCTTAAGTTTCGGCTAAAGCCGCCCCTCTGTATCATCATGTAAATGGGCTAAAGTTCATTTCTATCGATATTCCTTATCTTTACATCAGTTCACGCTATTTTAAAGCCTGAATGATTTCCAGGACTTTTCTCGTTTCTTTTTCAATCGTTCCGTAATCTTTTGCCTGCATCAGGTCTTTGCTCACCAGCTTGCTGCCCATCCCAACGGCAGACACCCCGGCGCTGAACCAGCTTTCGATACTTTCCTTTGTCGTATCCACGCCGCCGGTCGGCATGAAGTTCAGATTCGGGAATACGTCCCTAACGGCATTCATAAATCCGGCGCCCAGGACATTTCCCGGAAATAATTTGATGAACGTGACGCCTGCCTTTTCAGCGGCGATGATCTCTGTCGGGGTCATGCACCCCGGGCTGTACAGCCGGTCTTTCGGGATCAAATATTCAGCGACTTCCGGCACAAAGCCCGGACTGATGAAAAAGTCGGCACCCACCCGGTGGTATTCTTCCGCCTGCTGAAGGTTTTTGATGGTTCCGATGCCCAAAAGCATATCCGGCATTTCGGTATTGCGGATTTCTGCCATTTTGGTGAAATTGCTTAAAGCCGACCCGCCCCGGCTGGTGTATTCCACTGCGCGGATCCCGGCCCGGTACAGCGATCTTAAGATATCTAAACTAACCGACTCATCCGCATGATAATACAAGGGCAAAACCCCCTGGCTGATAATGGTATGGGTCGCTGATTGAATTCTTGTCATTTTAATTTTATTTTATAATCCTGGGTTTTAACACAAAGCCCGCTAAGATTTTCTTTTACTGCTAACCTTTTGTAAATAACGCCTGCGATAGGATTTCATCTTATCCTTTGATAAGCCTTCCCTCCGGGACTTCTCTACAACAGGCTTCTTAAACAAAAGCCCAATAAGATTTTTAGAAGCGTTACCGAGCGAATTGCCAAAAGCCATCCGCCAGAAGCCAACCGCCGGCTGCTACCTTTTTATTCTTCCCCCGGAGTCACCGTTCATGACTTCGAGGATGTCTTCGGCGCTGCTGTAATTGATGTCGCCTAAGATCGTGTGCTTGATCGCACAGGCGGCATTGGCAAAATGAAGCGCTTTTTCGTCACCGAAATGCTGCAAGCCGTAGATCAGGCCCGCGGCA